>NZ_CFHJLR010000010.1:0-130876 GCF_984348125.1 Thalassolituus sp. | reverse complement strand
CCAGTGCCGATGTCTTCCTGAAAGTGGACAACCTGTTCGATGAACAGCAAATTGTTGCACGTTTGCCCGATGGCGCCAGGCCAAACATGCCACGTACCGCTTCGCTGGGGATCAGCGTTAATTTCTGATCAACAACCCAAGGCCAACTGATCGGCGGCGAGTTCGCCTTTGCATTCCCTCTCTGTCATAGCCCCGGTTTCCAACCGGGGTTTTCTGGCTATGAGAGACCTAACAACCTAATCCCGACAGACTGCCAGACGACTCCACGTGCGCGTCGGTGCGCCCCTTTTTCAGGAATTGATTATTGCCAGATAGCTATGTGCACAGAAACTTCAGATGAACTCTATTCAGGGCGGGGCAGAATCGAGTAGGAGGGGGAGTCGCCTCCCCCGTCCTCTCACACCACCGGGCAAACGGATTCGTACCACGGCGGTTCCTGTCCCCCATTATCGGGCTGAGCTTCGTTCCGCTGAATTCGCTCGCCTGTGTGCTCTGAGCGCTTCGACAGTCTTTGGGCTTCCGGCCCGCCATACAGTTATCGAGAGCCCTCCGGGGAGGCTTCTGCTCGTACACATCAGAGAGTGGTCAACTATCCACTCGTGACAGGTTCAGCCCTTCAGCTCTTGGTTAGAGAGCCTAATATGGCCTCTGCTGACTCCTGTTCGCCCATCCCGACACCTCACGGTGCTTCAAGTGTGGTTATGTAGGGCCTATCAACCAGTTAATCCGTTGTGAGTTTTGCTTGTCGCCCACCTTTCAATTTCGCATAGCAACCAGATAATCCGGATACCCTAAAATAAAAAGCCCGACTGCCATCCGACAGCCGGGCTTCTTATTCGCTAACGTTTATCGGATATCCTGAAAAGCGATTGAGTAAACGGTCGTCGTACCGCTGACTTCATTACCGACTGCAATGAAGTGCTTTCCTTCACGAGTAAAGTACTCAATAGACTCAGGGCCAAGATCACCCGCATCAACACTGTAAGTGTCGTTGTCGCACTCTGTACCATCGACCACAGTGCAGACAGGTGCATCAAAGTCGCGGTTGTTCAGATAGCTCTGATACACAGGCTCAGTTGGGTCAGTAATGTCGAACACCATTACGCCACCCTGACGCTCCAGACCAACGAACGCAAAGAAACGATCACCAATCTGCGCAACTTCGATCGCTTCTGGTTCAGTACCTTTGTCATCAGATCGGTTGTCGCCTGAGTCGTTCTCGTCGTTCGTCGAGTTAAAGTCCTCTGGATCTGTATCGAATACTTTTTGGGCAATCACATCACCACTGTCATAAACGAGGTCGCCTGCTGCGTCCCAGATCGAGAATGAACGGGCACCGAAGGTCACGATGTCATCACCGGCTGCGTATTCCGCCTGATCAGTCGTTACTTTGATACGCTTCAGTTGGTCATTGTCATCCAGTGCCGCCTTAAGAGGATGTGCGTCTGCAACCAGCTCTTCGATATCACCACCACGGGCTTCATCAATCCACGAGATGCAATCGTCTTCTTCGTTGGCGTAGGCATCAGCGTCTTCATCTTCACCACCCGGTGCGAAGTCATCGCCATCCCACTCATGACCAGCAGCATCACAGGCCTGCTGAGTCGTCTCGTAGATGTACTCACGACCGTCGCCTTCGTTAGCGGTAAGGATGTAGGTCGCGCCGTCGATCTCTACGCTAACGATGGTGTCTGGCATATAGAGGCCTACCAACTGTTCGTAGCTGGCGAACTCACCCGTGCCGTCGTCTTTGTTAGATGCGTCCAGCTCATTGCCCGATTCTGAATTCCAGGACTTTTTACCCAGCCCCTTCATTCCTTCAACACGAGCGTCAGCCACATCAATAATCGCGACCGCGTTGTTTTCCTGCATAGCAACCCAGGCAACAGAAGCATCGGCGTTTAATGCCAGATACTCAGGCTCCAGATCCTGTGCAACTGTGGTGCCCGCAGGCCCGGGCAGACGGACGTCCGCAGGGACTTCATCGGCACGGCTGCCGCCCACGTTAAAGTCCGCAAAGCTGACCTGAGAGACAACGGCGTCATCCGGGCCAAAACCGTTCTGCAGGTCAACGATAGTGACAGAACCCTCAGGGTCATTGGTGTAATCGCCGCTCGGCTCACCTTCGTTAGCGGTCAGGATATAGCGTGCATCCTCAGAGAGGGTCACCATATCTGGCAGAGCACCTGCCATATAAGTGCCAATCAATTCCAGAGTATCTGAGCGGTACAGAGCAATCAGGCCAGCGTCCTGCTTAGTCGCCGCTTCGATGGCCACGGCTACCAGACCCTGTTTCGCCGACACACTGTTAGCCGCGCCAATTTCTATACCCGCCGCAGTGGCTGCAGCAGAAAGGTTGATCGTGCCGTGCTTACTTGGCGCGCTTGTGGTCTGCGCCAGAGAGAGGACGTCAACGGTCGCGTCTTCTGCGTTCACGACATACAGTTTGTCGGAGCACTTGTCGTACGAAACGATCTCAGCAGACGCCGTATCGAACTCATTGCCAGACACATAGGTATCAACCACTGACAGCTCAAGAGTGCCCGCCACGGAGGTATCGGTTGCCGTCGTAACGGTTTCACACTCGATTCCAAGATCCGCCAGCTTAGGGCTGTTATTGGTTTCGCTACCTGCATCTGTGTTCGTGTCGGTATTGGTATCCGTATTTGCGTTGTTATTACTGTTGTTACTATCGTCGCCGCCGCACGCTGCCAGAGTCGCTGCGAGAATCGCAGGCACAATGATCTTCAATGCGGGCGCTGTCAGAGATGTTTTCATCGTCTTCCCCAGAGTCACATATTTATCAGTGACGCAGGATGACCGAGAATTATTTCAGCTTAGTGACAACTCCCTCACAGGAATCGGTGGCTATGGACACCCACAAAAAACGGGAGCCGAAGCTCCCGTTTCTAACCTACTAACTAGCCAATCATCTGTCCAACATACGGCTTATTCAAATGAACCGTTGTGGTAGATTTCCTGAACGTCTTCGAGGTCATTAATTAACCCTGCGAAACGCTCAAACTGTTCAACGTCATCCCCTGCTATCGGGTGTTCCATCGTTGGCAGATAAGTAATTTCTTCAACTTCGAAGTCGATATCCGGGTTCATTTCCTGCAGAGCCGTCTTGGTTTTAAAGAACTCGGTCGGCGGAACAAGAACAGTGATCATGCCATCTTCACACTCGATGTCAGACACATCGACGTCGGCCATCATCAGGGCTTCGAGTGCCGCTTCTTCGTCGTCACCGGCAAATACGAACATGGCACGGTGGTCGAACATGTGCGACACAGAGCCTTGTGTACCCAGCTTGGCCTTACACTTCGAGAATACGCCGCGGATTTCACCAAACGTGCGGTTGGCATTGTCGGTCAGTGCGCTGATCAGCACCATAGCACCGCCTGGTGCAATACCCTCATACAGAGCCGGCTGGAAGTCTTCGCCGGTTCCGCCACTGGCTTTATCCAGTGCTTTTTCGATCACGTGACTTGGCACCTGATCCTTCTTCGCGCGGTCAATCAATGAGCGCAGAGCCAGGTTACCTGAAGGGTCTGTACCACCGGCTTTTGCCGTTACATAAATCTCACGGCCATACTTGGAGTAGACTTTGGTTTTTGCAGCGGCCGTTTTGGCCATGGATTCTTTACGGTTCTGATACGCGCGGCCCATAGGAATTGCTTCTTGTGGCTGATTTAAAAAAGCCGATTGTACCCGCAGCCGTCGGGATTGTCAGTTTTCTGAAGAAGGCGCTGAATCGCTCTTCTCATTAGCAGGAAATTTATTCGAACGCCCTGCCAGATAATTCTCCCGGAAGATATCGAAATACGCCCGTAAACGACGCGCTGCCTCCGGGTAACCAAGGCGTTCCAGCAAGGGGATAGCGACTTCGGCAGTTCCCAATTGATGGTCGCGCACCGCAACGCGCAGGCGATACTCAGACAGTGCTTCTGGCTCTACGGCAATCACCGGCAACGATTCCAGCCAGGGGCTTCTGAACATCTTACGCGCCTCGCGCCAGGTGCCATCGAGAAAAATCAGAAGCGGCGTTCGCCCTTCAATGTACTCAGCCAAAGACCGGTCTTCGCGCAGCTGGCGCTCTACTTCAACGTACTCATGCGGGAAGACAATCACGGGGGCGTATGCCGGATCAGAGAGCAGCGCGAGCATGTCTTTGTCTGGCCCCGTTCTCGTCCATTGAAAGGCATGGTTGTCTTCGAGCACATCCGCAATCAACCGCCCGGTATTGCTCGGTTTGAAGACCTCGCCTTGGTAATAAATGAGGCAAACGGCAACACCGGTAACCGACTCCGGTCGCTGTCCACAGACACACAGGCGCACTGACAACAGGCAGTCGTCACACCGGGAAAGTTTACTGCCACGGGCCAGGAATTCGCGGCGTGAAAGCGCCTTCTGTCGGGCTCTCAAACGAGTAACGCTGGTTTCTTTCATTTATCTCGCCATTTGCCCTGCCATACAAACATACACCCACCACCTGAAAAGAAGCGCGATATCCGGAGCGGGATTCTGTGTGAATCAATACAGCAATGCCAGCCAGTGAAAAGAAATTGGAACAAATTTCTTATCTGCCACTCACACCATGTACAACACTTGTCTAGCTTTTTGCTAAGGAGTCTCTCATGGCCGCATTAGATCAACTTCAGAATGACCCAAAAGCCGCACTGTGGAACGCACTTTCCGAGGAAACCGCAGTCATGCTGGGAATAGATGGCGTTACTGACTTTATGAAGCCTATGGCCGCCAAACCAGACCTTGATAGCGAAACCATCTGGTTCTTTACTGATAAACGAAGCGAAACATTTGGCCGCCTGTCGGGTGAGCCCGCTGCACGCATCTGCATCAGCGATTCAACCGAACATTTCTGGGCCGACATCAAGGGACGTATTAAGGTCGTCAATGACTCAGAAGTCGTTGCTAATAAATGGTCTGTCGATATTGAAGCCTGGTACGACAAAGGCAAGCGTGACGACAACCTTCAATTAATGGCGTTCTCACCAGAAAAGGCCGAACTGTCTGCCTCTACGGCTAACCCGATCAGTTTCAGCTGGCAAACCGCGAAAGCCATTCTGGGTAATCAGGATCGCCCAGACATCAGTGAACAGAAACAAATCACCTTCTCATAAAGATGAAAAAGGCAGGGCGCGGACGCCCTGCCTGACCGAATAACAGCACCCTATCCGTACACAGGAAACGTCCATGTCATCCCCCGTTACATACCAGGAATATCTAGAAAACTATCATCCTCATGCCGAGGAATTTCATCAGGCGGTGAAAGAAGTCTGTGACGACATTGCCGAAGAATATGAAAGCAGTGATGACTATGCCGAGTGGAATATCATCGAGCGCCTGATTGAGCCAGACCGGATTATTAAATTCCGCGTCAGCTGGGAAGATGATAAAGGGAAAGTGCATGTTAACCGCGCATGGCGCGTGCAGTTTCATAATCTGCTCGGTGCCTACAAAGGCGGCTTACGCTTTCACCCGACGGTGAATGAGAGTGTTCTTAAATTTCTGGGTTTTGAGCAGTGTTTTAAAAATGCACTCACCGGCTTACCCATGGGCGGAGCCAAAGGTGGATCTGACTTTAACCCTAAAGGAAAAAGTCAGCGTGAAATTATGCGCTTCTGCCAATCCTTTATGCGGGAGCTGTATCGACACATAGGCCCGGATACCGATGTGCCTGCGGGTGACATTAACGTCAGCAGTAATGAGATCGGCTTTATGTTTGGCGAATACCTTCGTATCAATAACCGTTGGGAAGGTGTACTCACAGGCAAAACCCCAGGGTTCGGCGGCAGCTGTGGCCGCGAAGAAGCAACAGGTTACGGTGTTATTTATTTTCTACGCGAAATGCTGCAAGCCCATGATGACTCGCTGGATAACAAACGTATCTTAATTTCAGGCTCAGGCAATGTTGCGCTTCATGCCGCCGAGAAAGCCATCGCTGAAGGCGCTGTTGTTCTTACTGTTTCGGATTCGAGTGGCACTCTGTATTTCAAAGACGGAATGACAGAAAAAGAGCTCAACGCCATAAAGTCACTGAAACTCGACGATAAAGGCCGGCTTAAAGAAGCCTCCGTTGGTGATTACCAGGAGGATAAGAAACCCTGGGGCATTGATAATGCCGACATCGCGCTGCCTTGTGCTACACAGAATGAACTGGATGATAAAGACGCAGAAACCTTACTCGGCAATGAGGTGCGCATTCTGTGCGAAGGCGCGAACATGCCGCTAACCGACGGAGCACGTAAACAATTTCTCAATGCCAACGCGTTATACGGCCCTGCGAAAGCAGCTAACGCTGGCGGCGTTGCTGTATCGGGCCTTGAGCGGTCTCAGAATGCTGAGCTAACGACCTGGCCAATTTCTCGCGTTGATGAAGAACTGAACCGCATCATGAAAGAAATCCATGAGCGGTGCATTCAGCATGTAAAGAAAAAGGATGGCGTTTATCCATACAGCCGCGGGGCGAACATCTATGGTTTCAAGAAACTCGCGGGGGCAATGATTACTCACGGGATTGGCTGATTGCAGCATCCAGCCCTACAGTGTCGAGTAGCGGCCCGTCTAATGGCACTTCCAATATAAGCTGCCAGCAGACGGTGCCCTGTTCGTCGTGGGGTTTTACCGAAATTTCTGCGCCAAGCGCTTGTGCTCTGGCGCGCATACTTTCCTGCCCTAAGCCCTGATCAATGCGCGGCAGGTCTGGTGAATCCGATGATTTACAGTAATTTATCATGGTGACGACCAGAGCCGGGCCTTTCACAGAAGCGCTTACCTCAATGCTGTTACTACCTGCTCGCAGGGCATTACTGAGAGCTTCGCGGAGAATACGCTCAAGGTGGTAATAACCGTTTCTGGTGAGCGTGAGATCTGGAACATCTTGCGTCCACACAAGCGGCACATCATAGTCCTGGCAACGCGCCTGTGCCTCATCCTTCATTGACACACATAAAGCCTCCAGTCCATCGGGCGCATCGAAACTGTGATTAAGCAGGTTGCGTAAATCCGAAATGGCGGAACGCACCAATGCCTGCTCCTCTTCTGCACTGCGGCGAAGAATGGTCAGCAGCTTTGCCCCAATATCATCGTGCAGGTCGCGCCGGATTCGTTGGCGCTCCGACTGCACACCTTCCTCATGCGCACCATGAGTCCGGTCGATCAGATCATCCAACGCTCGAATTAAATCAGCGGTTCTGAAATCATTTTCTGTCAGGTTTCTTGCGCCTTGAAAAGGATGCAACAACTCGAGAAATCTCGCTTCGCCTGAGGCATCTGGCGCCGTCAGTTGCAGAACGTTTTTCTGAGGATGTGAGCCGGTATGGATTCTGATATCCAGGGGAGAGAATACGGTTCTGAACGCGTCGGTTAAACGCTCCTCACGGCTCAGGTATCGATCATTTACTAACCCGGGCAACGAATCCCTGAGCCAATGATCAAGCTCCCCACGGTGAGCTGGAAGCAGCCTCGCAAGAAAGAACTGACGCACCGGAAAGTACAGCCAGCCGACCAAGGCCAGAGAAATTGCTAAGGTTTCAGGGCCACTGCGCGACAGCAGATACGTCAGCAAAATATCGATCATCAGGATGGCCATACCACCCGCGATCCAGCCCCAGACTTTTAAGTACCAGGGATCAAGATCAAACACCCTGTGCCGGATCACAGCAAACAACATCCCGAAGTACATAAAGACAAACGTCACCAGCACCATGGACTGAGAGGCCAGAGGTGGACGCCCCATCAGCATAGGAACAATAGCGGTTATTGCGAAAATACCCGTTCCTGCCACGACCGATATAAAAATCCAACGTACTTTTATTCTTTCTTCACTCCCCGGCGCACTCTTCATCCACTGCACAAACAAACCAATAAGAGCGGCGATCAAAGAAATACCGTAAGGGAGATAAAACATAACGGCTGTCTCGGGGTGCACGGGAAAGAACTGCGCACTCAATGTCGAAATCAGTGGCAGACTGAATACGCACCAGGCTAAACGCGAGCCAAACAGTATTGCGGGGTAATTCCACAGAAAAGCAATCAGACCAGTAGCAAACAACGAAGAGCCAAGATGGTTCATCAACGAGGCTGCAAAAAACAGATCCCCCTGAATAAACAAATCGCGGGTACTGTAAATGGCTGCAAACAGGCTCGATAACGCAAAGCCGACGCCTGTAATCACAAATGCTATCCGGCCGGAGCGTTCACTTTTATCAGAACTGAGTAGCAACACCAGGAAACAGATAAGAGCGGCAAGAAAGCCACTGAAGGCCTGAATCCAGAAATCAAACCTGAGATCCGCCAGCGTTCTCGACCGCGGATCAACGTCAATCAGGCGACCGTCGTCCAGTGCCAATGAGAGCTGATCATCCAGCAACCAGGATGAAACCAGACCCACCTCATCCATGACTCTGCGATAGTCTTCAATCAGAGGCAGACTGTCCGGTTCTTCAATAAAGAGTTCAGGCGTCGCCACTATACGCTGCTCTTGCGCTGTGCGATTCACAAAAGCAATTACCCGGTCAGTTTGGATCTCGCTCCTCGGATCGGTCTCAAGGTCAGAGTAGAAAACATGGCCGTCAGAGGTATTAAAAGTGCCATCAGCCTCAGGCAGCGACAGCGAAGTCAGTGCAATAAGCGCCAGAAAAATAACAGGAACCAGAACCGAAAGCATGGCCTGAGAGCGGAGATTCATAGACAGTATCCGTGCAAGGGAGTGGCCGACTTTAAATGGGAGTTGCCTGAAATAACACGTCGAAACAGGTCATGTGCTATCTATTGCCTGAATTGTTCAAAAGGTCAGAAAAAAGGGCCCGAAGGCCCTGAAAAGAACGAAGAAGTTACTCTCCGGAGGTGAAGGCTTTCAGAACTTCGTCATTAGTCAGGTCGATGGCCTGAAGTACACCACGCGCATAAATGACAGGATCAGCATTCACAGTGACTTCAGTGGTATCAGATGAACCACCGCTGACCATACCTAACAGTCCGCTGAATGCATTCGCCGCTTTCTGAGCACCTGAGGTGGTATCTTCAGTTTCGCCGTACGCGCCACCAATAATGACCGGCGTTTCAAGTTGGGCGTAGCCTGATTTGTTACTGAATGTCCCGGACACCCCACGCAGGAATGAAATGCCGGAATTTGGCTGTACGTTAATCGCCTGACCAAAGGAAACTTCTGCGCTGTAGGTACGTTCACCCGTGTTGTAATCCATTGAGCGGTCCGTCTGGCCCGACAGGTTGGCGAAGTGAACACGGTAATCGGCCATGATCACCGGGTAGTCCAGATCTCCAGCCAGTTTCGCTAAGTCATAAACCATGGGCACGCCAGGTACCGCGGGATACGACTTGTAGTAAAGGAGATCCATTCCTTCTGGAGTAAAGGTCAGGGTTTTTCCTTTATCACCTTTAAAGAAAGAGCCAACAGAAGAGGGCTGATACGGGGTTTCCAACGTATCAATTTTTTCCCAGTCTTTGTTGGCCGTAAGTTCTTTATAACTGCGGATAACGTAACCGTCTGCCTCCAGTTTAGCGACGAAGTTCTTGTAAGCTTCCTCCGTAATGGCTTGCATAGTTTCTTGCGGAATGCCTTTCAGTTCAGATTTAAGAATGGCTTTTGCGTATGCCCGGTCTTTGCTGAACATGCCACTTTCGGAAGTCGCCGAGGCCTTATCTTTGGTAACAAAGGTTACGGAAAACTGCCCGAGGTAAACTTCTTTGCTTCCCTGTACTTTCTCGAGATTGTCTGTAACTACTTCAATTTTTTTCTCTTCGGCTTCGCCGCCTCCCATGCTGGCACATCCGCCAATAGCAAGTGTCAGAGCGATGAAAGGAACTGCTAACGTTTTCATGATTGTCTCCCTTTAAATAACTTCCGAAGTCTAGTAAGAAGTGCGTTTTCAAAAACCCCATATTCATGGGGTCAGAGTCCTTTTATGGGTCAATCAGGCCCATATTGACGGCCTTTACTGCAGCCTCGGCCCGATTCGAAACCTGCAATTTCTGATACAGAATTTTCATATAGCCCGAGACTGTATTGGGCTTCAGCCCTAGAGCATCAGCCGCCTGCTTTACGCTCAAACCATTAGCAATCAGGTGCAGAACATCACGCTCCCGGTTTGTCAGCTCGACTTTTTCACTGTGGCCAGGACGAAAATAATTCAGAACCTGTAAAGCTATTGATGACGACAGCGGTGGACGCCCATCCATGATTCCGCGGAGCGAGGCAGTAAATTCATCGTTCGTTTCATCCTTGAGCAGATAACCATCTGCGCCCGCCCGCAATGCAGGAAAAAGATGTTCTGAGTCATCGAAGATGGTCGTAACCACACACAGAGTTTCGGGCTTTCTTTCTTTGATATGACGGATGATGCTCTCACCGCGCCCATCGGGTAATCCGAGATCAATTAAGGCAAGGTCAATGGACGGAAGCACCAGGTGACGCAGTGCCTCGGTAACCGATTCGGCCTGATGTACAGCGACGCCCGGAAAGATGTCTTCCGCCCGTTCCGTCAGCCATTCGGCAACGTCGGGAAGGTCTTCAACAATCAATACTGTTTTTATCATTCAGATAGCGCTCCTGTGCCCTCAGTCATAAAAACTGACAGGTCTGTTCAGGAAACGGATGATATCTATACCCTTTTCATTAGGGTAGCCACACTTTAGGACCCCCCTGAACATGGGTGCCCTACCTCCCCTCCTCAGAGTTAACGTTTCGGGCTGATAAAACCCCCTTTTCTGAGGCCACGTTTATGGAACGTATTAAGATGGAACGCATTGCGCTCGCAGGGATATTTGCGGGTTCATTGTTGCTGAGCGGCTGCGGCAGCTCGTCCGGGTCGAGCTCCTCCGATGCTCAACCCACACCCGGTAACCCCACTACGCCAGAGGCTCCGGTTACGACACAAACGGTATCGGGTACCGCAGCGATTGGCGCAGCCATTACTGACGGAACTGTGACAGCGGTCTGCTCTGACGGCAGCAGCTTTACTGAAAGTGTGACCACCGACGCTAACGGTAACTGGTCAGGCGAAGTCGCCGATGGTGCGATGCCCTGTGCTCTGCAGGTTACAGGTGGCAACCCGCCCGTCACTCTGCACAGCTACGTAGCGGCTCCGGGTACGGTCAATATCACACCGCTAACCGATTTGATTATGGCTTCAGCCACCGGCGAGAACCCGGCAGACTGGTTCGCGAATTTCGATGGCACTGCGGTAGACACATCGACAGCGTCGACTGATCTGCTGAGTTCGTTTGCATCCAAAGGATTCAATATCCCGGCAACTGGCAACCCAATGACAACGCCTTTCGCAGCCGACGGCTCTGGCTGGGATGGTCTGCTCGATGACATTGGTGAAGCCATTGAGAATGATCCGGCCATTGCGGATTACGATGCTCTCGTCACACTGGTCAAAGACGGCAATCTGGCGAATCTTCCGGCTCCGGCACCCGCAGAGATGTTCAGTATTTCCGGGACTATATCTGGCGCAACGGGCATAGTGATCTGGGAAACTCTCGTTGCTGGCAATATTGTTCAGGACGGTGGAAACACGAACGGCGCTGTGACTTTCTCGCCGCTTGCTGGCATCACCGAAGGCAGTAACTGGAGCGTAGTTATTAACACAGCCCCTGCCGGTCAATCCTGTGAGGTCGCCAACGGCAGTGGCACCCTTTCTGCCAACATCACTGACGTCGCGATCACCTGTTCGGACATAGTGACCGGCCCAACCAATTACAGTATCAGAGGTACTGTCTCGGGCGCATCAGGCAGTGTGGTGTGGGAGCTATCGAGGGATGGTTCGTTCTTTAACGATGGCGGCGCGACGAATGGCGCAGTGACGTTCACTGATGCCATGGCCAGCGGCAGCGTCTGGGGGCTGACCATCAATACCGCACCGGCAGGCCAGACATGCAGCGTCACCAATGGCTCAGGCACCTTAAGTGGTGACGTCAGTAATGTCGCCATCACCTGTGAAGATGATGTCATCACACCTCCACCAACACCGGGTGAAGCGCTCTACGACTTTTCTGGTCTGAATCTGGACCCTGAACTGCCTGCAGGCTTCACGCCCATTGCCCCACAGGCATCGCCGATTGATCCATCAAGCAATATTGCCAGCCTGTATGCACAGCTCGCAGCGCAACAACAAGAAGCGATATTTGCGCCGATTCCTGACGAGCTCACCCGCTCGGTAGACAATATTACGACTGGCAATAGTTACCAAATTACCGAAACCACCGCGACCTATAACTGGCAAAGAGTGACCAAAGTAAGTATGGGTGCCGATGCCGTCGCCGACACTAGCGATGACTTCATCATGAGCTATACCATTTCTCCTTTTGGTTACCTGGGCGTGTCGTATAGCTTTGATCATCCCGGACAGGATGGCGTGTGGTATACCGAAGACGATATCGCAGCAAGCAGCAATGGCGGCGCGGTAGTCATTTCGCAGGAAAGCCCGCTTGAATTTGAAGGCGCCAGCGAAGGCGCAATCCTGAGCATACCGTGTCTGAGCTCAGGCCCGGATGGCATAATCTTCACCCAAGATGATTCACCGGGATGTGTCCTTGGGTACCAGGTGATCGTTATCGATGGCGAAGGCAATCGCGGGCAGGTCGTCAACTACAAATACAGTGGTGCAGATGGCGTCTGGTTCACCGGTGACGACGTAGTCGACAGCTATGTCACCGTCACTACTGACCTTAGCATTCCTCAGACCGTCACCGCCGTATACGACGATGAGGGCGAGGACGGCATCTGGTTTACCGATGACGACGTCGTCGACACTCACGTCCAGCAGTTACTGGGCGATAACTACCAGCCGCTGTATGCAGCAAACTATACCCTAGCCGGTAGTGATGCCACCTGGTTCACTGCCGACGACTACGCCAACGGTTACAGTTACTACGGCTATAACGAAGACGGCGATCTACTGATTATTGCCAATCACAGAGGCCCGGGCTTCGATGGCGAGTGGTTCACCGCTGACGATTTCGCCAGCGGCACCCTGTCATTCACTTCAGAAACCGATGCCGGCAACGTCAGCATCAGCGCACGGGTGAACGGCATGGGTCCGGACGGAAAATGGCTGAGCGGCGACGACAATATCTACGGTTACAGCTACCGGATGTATGACGACGCCAACAACGAGCTTGAGCGTGCGGATTTCAGCAGCAAAGGCGCGGACGGCCTCTGGTTTACCTCGGACGACCTGCCGACAGCCTCGTACAACTACTTGAAGTACGAACGCGATACCGAGGGGCGTGTGCTTAAGCAGTTTTACTATGACCCCGCGCGCGATCCGAACGCCCCGGCATTCAGCGACAGTCAGATCTATCGCTACAAAGTGTATTCTGCGGATTTCTCCAACAGTCTCGACGTCGGCACAACCGCGTTCGGTAACGATGATATTCCTCTGACGGAAGACGACACTCTGGCTTGGCCATACTCTATCGCCACAGACACAGGCTACGACCAGTACAATCAACCGGGGCCGGATGCTATATGGTTTACCGACGATGACGTACGCAGTGGTTACATCATCGAGACCTATGATGGTAGTCGCCTGATCGTAAGCGAGCGCTACGACATCAATAACACCCTGCTGTTCTATATTGAGTACACCGAACTGTCATCAACGTCTTACCGCATTGAGGAATTTGTGCTCAATGATTCCGGCGCGTTCGTCCTTGCTGGCTATCGCGAGATCGACGAAGACGCCTATGGCAATCCGCTGTACACCACCTGGTTCAGTGCCGCCGGAGACATCAGCAATGTGTCCTACACCGAGCGCAATTCGGACGGCCTGATCGTGCGTGAAAGCGGTGCCTACAGCGCAGGGCCAGACGGTATCTGGAAGACCGATGATGACTTCACTTACTATTCACTAAGTGAGTACAACGCAGAAGGTGAACTGGTCATGTCAGCCAGCGAGTATCAGGGCAGCGATGGCCTGTGGGACACCGCCGATGACCGCTACACCGTAAATGCCATTTATCTTCTGGATTATGGCACTGATACGCTGGCAATGAATGCAGGGTTTACTACAAATGCATGTGCGGACCTCGTGGCTGGAAGCGGAGACATCTCCGTGATGGTGCGCGACGCCAACGGCGCAGCAATCGCAGGGGCTATCGTAATGCTGAACGACAACGATGCCACGGTCACAACGGATGCGTCTGGCATCGCTTCATTCACGGGGCTGTCGGGCACTCAGAATGTGCACGTATTCAATGACGGCTACGGCTACGAGAGCTTCTACTGCGTTGTTCCGGGGCAGGATATCACCCTGTACTCTGAGCTTGACCAGCTTGGCGTGGCGGCAGATCGCTCCTATGTGCCCTTTTATAACGACACCGGCGACAGCTATGTACTGGCGCTGCTTGACGATAACCATCAGCCAGTGAACGAAGCTGATCGCTTTCTCCTGACATCCTACGCAGCCAACTATTACTACCAAGACCTCTACTTCGACGTTCCGGTTGGCACTGAAGTCACAGGAAATCTCTGGGCCTTCAAAGTCGAGAGTGGTGTCATTACCGGTGCAGAAGATCTGGGCAGCCAGACCTTCACGACCATTCCTGCTGGAGAAAATCCGATCGTCAGTGAACGTGAGCAGCTGTCCATTTCGTTTACTGCCACGGATCTGGTTCCGGTGGCTCTGCAAGGGGCTTTCGCAGTGCCAGTCGCAGGCACTTACTACTCCAGCATCACGCTTGGTGGCTTCCTCTCTCTTGGTTTCGAGTACGACTATGCGACTCAGAACTACCCTGCGAAATTGCCGGGTATCGATATCGACCTGCCGGATGCCACTCTGGTGAGCATGGCCTACACCGAAACCTGGGAGTACTGGCAGCCTCGCAGCCTGCTGGACCGCAGCGGCGATATTGTCGAGCACTCAGTAGTGACCGGTATTGCCTATCGCCCATTGATCGAAGGTCAGGACGACAGCAGCGCGAACCCAACCATCAGTTGGACACCTGTCCGGGACCGCATCGATGGTTACAGTGATCTGACGACGCTGAAACTGGGGACGACTTCGAATAGTGGTGGCAACCAGACTGCCTGGGCAGTTCACTTGCCCGCAGGTGAATCAACGGTCACCCTGCCGTCCTTGCCTCCTGGTATGACAGATACTGTGCTGCCAGAAAGTGAGTACACACTTATGCTGGAAACAACGGCCTTCATCGATATGGATTACGACGAAGTAATGGGTACCGTCGATATCAATGATATCGACTACAGCATTGCCACTGAGCGGATGCGCACCAGTTCGCTGGAGGCGAATGCACCTAAGCTGATGCGCTGAGTACCGTTCGCGCATAACGAAAACAAAGCAACAAAAAACGGGGCCAATGGCCCCGTTTTTTGTGTCAGATTCCTCAACAATCACTCATCCGAAGTTGAGAACTGATACTCTCAGGAATACCCAATCGCCAATGGTATAAAGGCAACAATCATCAGAGCTGTCGCCATCGTCACCAGCGGCAACAGGATCTTCTCATGGCGGTACCAGAAGTTTTCGCCGATCACTTCTTCTTTCGACAACCGGACTTCTTCTTCACCGACCACCTGACGTGTTAACAGGTGGTTAAGCGCAACAGGTGGGCTCAGATAACCCAGTTCGAAGGCCACCAGAGTCACCATCCAGAAGTGCACCGGATCAATGCCCGCCTGATAAGCGATACCTGCGATGGATACGCTCACCAGCACCACGGCGCCGTATGGGTCCATGATCATGCCGATCACCACCAGTATCGATACGAGCACTGCCATCGCCAGCCATACTGAGTTGAAGTCCACCGGAATATACGACATGAGTTCAGCGCGTTCGACAACGCCGCCAAGACTCATCGACATGCCCATCAGCATCAGCAGCGCACCGATATGAACGATTGCTTCCGTGGTCGACTCGCGCAGGGTTTTCTCCATGCTGTCGCGGCCGTGTTTCAGGTCCGCGAACGAGTTCGCCAAACGTGACTCAACGTAGTCTGCGTTCAGATTCTCACGTTTAAGAAGGCCTTTTTCCTGCGCAATACGCTCATAAGCAATAATCGCCAGCAACAGCACAGGAAGAATAATAGGTGCAGAAAATTCGTCGAGATACGCATCCAGCAGCACTGCATAGATGCCCAGAACAAGGGCAATAATGATGACGTACGGAATCAGCGGACGCAGCGATGTGAAGAACTGCGACCAGGCATCATTGCTGAAATTCGCTTTATTCGACTCGCCTTTGCGGGTAAGCAAAGCGTAGAGGGCAAACAGCGTGGTCGTCAGCAAGAAGATTTTCACCCCCCAGCCAAACAGCTGATCTGTGGTTACTTCTTTATTAAGTGCCGCAACGATAACGACCAAGAGGCATGGACGCAGCACCACACCCAGGGAGCCAGACATCGCAGTTGCCGCCAACGCCAGCTGACGACGCGTGCCTGCGCGACGCAACTCAAGATAAATCAGACCACCGACAGCGATAACGAAAATACCCGAACCACCGGTGTACGCCGTAGGCAGTGCAGCGAGAATGACGAGCACGACCGAAAAGATCTCCGGCGCCAGATTGAAAGGCCGGAATATATTGAACACCTTCTGCGCCATATCGGTCCGCTTCAGCAGCATACCGATCCACACATACAGACCGACATTCAGGAACAGTTGTGACATTTCCATCATCTGATTCAGATGGATAGCAACGCCCGCCGGATGACCACTGAGAATAAAGTAAAGGCCCGTACCAATCGCCATGCTCGCATACAAGGGCACAGATAACTGAGCACGGAGGAAGCTGCCGCCCGGCTTAGCGTCATCAGGAATGACGAAGAACTGATAGATAGAGATAAATATCGGAGCCGCGAAACCCGCTATCCACATCCAGTGCAGAACGGCGTGCTCTGTAGAAACGTCGACGCCCGCGGAGAAAACGATATCTTTGAAATTCCAGACCGAATCAAACAGGACGGCGAACGCAATGCCCTGAGCTACCGCCGCGACACGGTAGTCCATCACGGTTTCCATGGGCTTCAGCGCAATATGGTGACGACGGAACAGCGCCGTTCCACCGCAAATCAGTACCAGCACCGCAAGCAGGATACGCTCTGCTGAAAGACCGATATCACCCAGCTTGGATACCGCCAGCTCTACTGAACGGAATACCTCAACCCCTGCAGTGATCTGATCCATGTTCTCTGCATAATGCTGATGTTTCAGCTGGCAACTCGCCTTAGAAGCGGTCAGAGACTGACGAAGCACCTCTGGACCGGGAGGTGGAGCAGCAAACAGATCAAATTCATCCGCCGGTGGCGCAGCCTCTATGCGCTTCTGAACCTCAGCATCAATGTCCATCTGCGGGTCGCAGGTTGGCTCAACCGGGTCCTGGCGCAGCTGGAAATACCCTTCCCATACCGACTCGCCCAATTGCAGAAGCTGGCCATGAACGGTATGGCTGGTGTTCAGCAGGATAACGAAAACTAAAATCAGAAAAGCAGGCAGCGCCATCGACCATTCAAGCGCCGCATTAACATTGCGTTGGTTATGCATCAGAGATTGCCCCGGAAACGTCTTTTTTTTCTTATAGTGAATGCTGAAACTGCTGTACTGGTCAGCATTTATACAAACGCCGGTAAGATCTGTTTTTTATAGACACATGTCAAGAAACTTTACCCAGCAGCAAGCGGCTGGCGCATGATGCGCGGTGCCAGATCCAACACATACTCATCAGCGCTCTTTAAAAGAAAACGGGGCCAATGGCCCCGTTTTTATCGCTACATAAGCAACTAGCAACTCAGCGGCTTACCACCACTTCTTGTTGCTGTATGTCGCTGGGTCACGCAGTGGCTGGCTTGGACCACGCTCTGGCGCAGTACCATCGATCAGAGACTGCATGTAGTCGTAAGCCATATCACCGAAGTCACCACACAGTGCCAGAGACTCATCAACGGCTGCCTGGAAGTGAACACCTGCCCAAACGCGGCTCTGACCACAATCCTGCTCGAACTCACTCCAGGTATTGAATACCAGAGTGGTATCCGCTGCTGGCGTCAGGCCTGGCTCGATGCGGGAAGAACCTGCCGGGTACTCAACCGGGAAGCCCAGCATGTCATCACCCAGGAACGCACGCGCAGACTGAGAGTGCGCTGCACAGAAACAAGAAGATGCTGATGGATACTCAGGGTGATCTGCTTCTTCCATGTAAGCGCGCCACTGGTTCGCTGGCAGCATCACAGTGCCTTCACCCGGACCGCCCCAGGCTTCAACAGGCTGATCGCCGTAGATGTGCTGGATTGCAGAGAATGGACGAACGCCATCGTACTCAGCCTTTTCCTGCCATACGAAAATACCGGCATCGAACGCTGCCATGTTGGTCAGGAAGTCCAGCTGGATAAACTCAAGCAGAGACAGTCCACGAGACTGAGCCGCGAACACAGCAGAGAAACCAAGTGAGAAAATCTTGTTATCAAACAGTTCCGCTTTCAGCTTCTGCTCTTCGGTCAGATTCGCAGACGCAACCAGAACTTCGTCAGCCTGTTGCTTATACAGGTGCTTGAAAGGCGCAAAGCTCTTTGCAGGCCAAGGCACACTGAAACGCTCTGGATCATCATAAGAATACGGCTCAACGTTCGCGTACTGAGGTGTTACGAACTGCTGAACTTTATAGAGACCCAGTCCTTTACGCTGAACATCTGGCTGCCACTTTGAAGGACGCTTGAGGTCATAAGCAGTGTTCTTTGGCTCATAACCTGTGTAGTCGGCATAAGGCTGTGGGTGCACATCTTCATTGATCCAACCAGCCTGGTTCATACCGTCATTCAGACGACCTTCTGCTACTGCTGCACCCGCAACGTTACCGATACCGACAGGAGTGGTCAGGTCAGTGCTGGTGTCATCAGGATCCAGACCTGCTTCAATCAGCATTCCACGCCATTCTGCAGTGCGCTGTGGCAGCAGCACTTTCAGCAGCTGATAAGACGCATACAGGGTCGCAATATTGATGTTCTCGTTGTCTACGCTCTCAGACGCAGGACGATTAGGAATACGTGAATACACACCTACCGCCGTTGGGTGGTAAGGCGCCGACGCGTCGTACCAGGCATTGGTCACCTGTGCTGTCACACGCAGAACCAGGGTTGCGTCACCCGCAGTCGCTGAGATGTCCTGGAAGATTGCAGGCGCGACTTTTGAGATCACCAATTCAACTGGCGCATTTCCTGTCTGCAGGTCGTAGGCAGAAGCCTGGTTTACAGCGATGGAGAGCAGAGCAGACGCTGCGAGAGCAAGCGGACGCCCCTTAAGAAGAGGGAGTTTCATAAGATTTTCCTTATCTGTTATTTAGAGTTTGCACCCAATACCGCCGAATACTTCCGCACGGCAGATAAGAATATGCGCCATTTTCATTTCTGATTCATTGCGTTTGACGGGTATTGCCATGACATAAAAGACAGGTTCAGGCCAAATAACGACCGCTGATCTTATTTGGCATAAAACGACTCAAAGGGCGACGCAAATTAACAACAACATGAAAGACTATTCGCGCCACTAGGTGACGCAAAGTCAATTCAGGACTCAATATTAATCATGAAGCTCGATTTTTTTGCTGATCAACGGAGCGAGCAAGGGAACTTTATTGGATTCACAAAGGTGACTGATAACCTTCAGTAATCAAAACCTTCCGCCATATGCTTGTCCTTGAGTTTGACGTAGTTCTTGGCGGTATAGGTAAAGTACTTGCGCTCTTTTTCGGTGATCGGCCTCGCCTTTTTGGCAGGTGAACCCATGTAGACAAAGCCACTTTCCAGCGTTTTTCCGGGGGGCACCATAGCGCCAGCGCCAATGATGACTTCGTTCTCAACAACAGCACCGTCCATGATCATAGACTTCATACCAACGAGCACCCGGTCCCCTATCGTACAACCATGCAGCATTGCCTGATGGCCAATGGTCACATCGTCTCCTATGATCAACGGATAACCGCCGGGGTTGTAGTCGGAGGCATGAGTGATGTGCAATACGGACCCGTCCTGAACCGACGTGCGCGCACCGATACGTATATGGTGCATATCGCCACGGATGACAGCTAAGGGCCAGACCGAGCAATCATCTCCCAGATGAACACCACCAATGACAACCGCGGTGCGATCAACAAATACCCGTTCGCCTAATATCGGAGTGATGCCCTGATAAGAGCGGATGTCTCGGTGTGAACTGCTCATGCTGTCTCCTTTCTCTTGCGGCTCTGCTTGAATTCCGGCCATTTGCCCCAAATACTTACTTCATTGCTTTCGAAAGTCTATCAGTCATTGGGATATCGCCACTTATGTCCAACCCGCTTCTGCAGGCACATGCCTTACCTCCTTTTTCAGACATCAATGCTGAGCACGTACTGCCGGCGGTTGAAGAGCACCTGAACACCAACCGTACCCGCATCAGCGAGCTGCTGGGTAAGTTCGCCAGTGGTGAAGCGACACCGACCTGGGAGTCGTTAATCGAACCCATGGACGAGTGGCACGACGAGTTGAGTAAAGCCTGGTCGCCGGTCGGCCACCTCAACGGCGTACTCAACAGTGATGAGCTGCGTGAAGCCTACAACGCCTGTCTGCCACTGCTGAGCCAGTACTGGACGGAGTTTGGCCAGAACGAAGACCTGTTCAAAGCCTACGACGCCTTGAAGAACAGCCCGGAATTCGACAATCTGAGCGTGCCTCAGAAGACGGCGATCAATAACGCGCTGCGTGACTTCCGCCTATCCGGCATTGATCTGCCAGCGGATAAAAAAGCGCGTTACGCCGAGATCCAACAGCAGCTATCAAAGCTGACCAGCAAATTCAGCGAGAACGTCCTCGACGCCACCGCCGCGTGGACCAAACACATCACCGATGCATCAGAGCTCGATGGCGTACCTGAATCAGGTTTAGGCCTGCTCGCTCAGCAAGCTCAACAGCGCGAACTCGACGGCTACGTGATTACCCTCGACTTCCCGTCGTACATGCCGATCATGAGCTACTGCACCAACCGCGAATTGCGCGAAGAGCTGTACACCGCGTTTGTCACGCGTGCCTCGGACACTGGCCCGAACGCCGGCGAGTTCGACAACAGCCAGAACATGAAAGACATCATGGCGCTACGCTATGAGCTGGCGACACTGCTTGGCTTCGACAACTACGCTGAATATTCCGTCGCGACCAAGATGGCGGAATCTGGCCAAGAAGTCATCGACTTCCTCAATGATCTGGCCGCCAAAGCCAAGCCACAGGCGGAGCGTGAATTCGGAGAGTTGAAAGCCTACGCCGCCGACGAACTGGGCATGACCGACCTGAAACCCTGGGACGTGACCTTCGCGGCGGAAAAACTGCGTCAGGCTCGCTACAGCATTTCTCAGGAAGACATTCGCCCGTACCTGCCGGTGAACACCGTGATTAAAGGCATGTTCGAAGTCGTCTCACGCCTGTACGGCATTGAGTTTGAAGAACAGAACGAGTTCGATACATACCACCCGGATGCGCGTTTCTTCCACGTCACCAAAGACGGTAAGCAGATTGCTGCCTTCTATCTCGATTTATACGCCCGCTCGAAAAAGCGTGGCGGCGCCTGGATGGACGACTGCCGCGTGCGTCGCTCCACCAAAGACGGCGTGCAGCTGCCGGTTGCCTATCTGGTCTGTAACTTCAGCCCAGCGGTCGGTGACACGCCCGCCCTGCTGACCCACGACGAAATGACCACCCTGTTCCACGAGTTCGGTCACGGCCTTCACCACATGATGACCGAGATCGACGTCAGCGCGGTGAGTGGCATCAACGGTGTGGCTTGGGATGCGGTCGAGCTGCCAAGTCAGTTTATGGAAAACTGGTGCTACGAGCCGGAAGCGCTGGCCTTCCTGTCGGGACATTATGAAACCGGCGAACCACTGCCACAGGAGCTGCTGGATAAGCTGCTCGCCGCGAAAAACTTCCAGAGCGCCATGATGACCATGCGTCAGCTCGAATTTGCGCTGTTCGACTTCCGCCTGCATCGCGAGTACAGCGACAGCAACCCAGTAACGGCCGAACAGATTCTGAATGAAGTCCGTGAAAAAGTGACCGTCGTACCCACGGTTGAATTCAACCGCTTCCAGCACAGCTTCAGCCATATCTTTGCCGGTGGCTATGCGGCCGGTTACTACAGCTATAAATGGGCCGAGGTACTGAGTGCGGATGCGTACTCACGCTTTGAAGAAGAAGGCATATTCAACCGCGATACCGGAGAAAGCTTCCTGAAAGAAATCCTCTCTCAGGGCGGTTCACGTGAAGCGGCTGAACTGTTTGAAGCCTTCCGTGGCCGCAAGCCGTCGGTGGAACCGCTGCTGCGTCATTCAGGTATTGAAATCCCGGAGGTGGCGTGAGCGACGCATCAAACGAATATCAGGCACCCAAACGTCCGCGCCGCTTTATCGCAGGTGCGGTCTGCCCCAAGTGCTCCGAAATGGACCGCACCGTAATGTACACCAACGACGACGGCGACGAAGTCCGCGAGTGCATCAGCTGTGACTACAGCCAGACAAGTAAGGAGCAAGCACAGGAAATTGCGCAGGCGGAAGGTCTGGCAACGGAACTCACCACACGAGTGACACCCGTCGATGGCAAAGCATTGCTGGACGAAGACGTTAAACCGCTGAAGATTATGGGCTTAGAAGATACTGACAGTAAGTAAATAGATCCTTCATCACACTTCACTAAAGTAGTGATGCGTCTTCGGGATATTTCCCGCTAAACTGTTGTCATAACCATCAGACATTACAACAGCACCCTAATACAAAACGGGCATTGCGGCAGGAAGCCGCAATGCCCGTTTTTATACCCGTATAACTGACCAGCCCGGAAGAAGAGAGCTGACCGTTCAGAATACATAGCTTATGCCGACACCAACTTCAGACTCATCGTCGATCTCGTCAGACGAGTTCTTTGTCGCGAAGACGTAGAGACCCACATCGTTACCCAGGTCGTAGGTTGCCCCCAAGCTAGCGCTCGTACTGTTCTCGGCCACATTATCAGATGCGCCATACTGCACCTGCACAGCCAGCTCTGTATTGATGGGGACTTCAGCAGATGCCAGCCAACCGGTCGTCGCCTCTGACTCTGCAAGTACATCGCGATGCTCCCAGAGAGCACCTAGCGCCACAGGTCCCAGTGGGTAACGAAGCACAAGACGAACAAGGTCGATGTCGTCGCCCTCGACCTCGGTGTCATAGGCAATGCCTGCACAGAGGGCGCGACGGTCGCTGCAAGGCCTGCGGCGATCACGCCTGTTCTGATTGTTTTCTTCATTTCTCTAACTATTTTTAATCCAGTCACGGTTAAAGGTCAGAGGCTATTGTCCTGTGCCCAGCGATCAAACTCCGGCATCACTCGTGGCAGACCTGTCCCGGTAACCAACATATGGTCCTGGTTGAAAAGCTCGACGAACTTTCCGTGTTCGAAACGCAGCGCTGTCGTCTTACCAATAGGCGTACGAACGATACGATCATCACTCCCTGCTATGACCAGAACCGGCGTTGTAATACGTTCTGGATAGACTTTACTGGCGCGTTTCTTATCGAAGAACCACATGGCCATCTCGAAGTAAGCCTTTCCGGATTCAGCTTTCAGCTGCACAAAGGCATCACGCATTAACTGCTCATCCTGTAGGTGCCCGGTGCTCCAGAAAAAGCTTTCCCATTCAGGCATCAAAGGCTTACGCCAGAAGCCCCAGCGCGAGAAATGATGTTGGAAAGTACGCAGCATAGAAGGGTAAGCCGCAAAAATGCCGGCCGCGGGCGCAGGTGCCAGCAACATCAGACCGGCGTGTTCCACTTCCTGAGCAACAAGTTGCGCGATAAGGCCGCCCATTGACCATCCGACAATAATCGGTGGTTGGCTCAGGCCGTTGATCAGTTCAATAAAGTCGTCACGATAATCCAGCAGACTGTTGTCTTTCATCGCCAGAGCGCCTTCAAGCAGGGGCAATTCATGATGACGCAGGGGCGGCGCATGAACTTCGTAACCACGCTCCTCGAATGCTTGCTTCATATCGTCCCATACTTCGGGATAACAGTAGGTTCCGGCAATCAATACAACAGGGGCTTTTGTCTTCGACATGAAAATAATCTCTTTTTTATCTGCTGGCCATAAATTAACAGAGCCATACTGTGCTGTCCCGGACAAATGCGTCCAATACGGGTGGCAGCTTGGCACGGGTAGGTTACACTCCTGAGTGTCGATGAAGGAGAACTGTTTTGATAGCCCGGCGACTGTTAACCCTGCTTTCAGCCCTGGTACTGGTCCAACTGGCTGGCTGCGCAACGTATGGAAGCGGTGTCCAACAGGCACTGACAGCGGTTGAAGAAGGTGATTACACCAAGGCGGCAACACAGATTCAGTCGTCTCTTTCTGCCGATGGCAAAGACCGCCTGCTCTACAACCTGGAGCTTGGCGTTATTCGTCACCTTGAAGGCAACTACGCAGAGAGTAATCGCCTGCTCGAAGACGCGGCTCGCATTAGTGAGGCGCTGAAGAAGAAACAACTCCGTGACAGTCTGGTCGTCATGATGAGCAACCCGCGCAACGCTGATTATGCGGGCAACACTCACGAAGAAATGATGATCTATTACTACAAGGCCCTGAACTACCTTGCGATTGCGGGACAATTGCCGCCCGGTAACGCTCGCCTCGACGCCATTGAAGGTGCGCGCATCGAATCCCGTCGCCTGTTACTTCGCCTGCAGGCCCTGCGCAATAACGAAGGCTCTTACAACCAGTACAAAGACAAAGAAGAACGCACCTTCTCAAAGGTCATGGACGTCTTCTCTGTGTTGGTCGGTAACCTAGTCGACACCGACGACCTCACCTATCGGGACGACGCCCTAGCGCATTACCTGACGGGCGTCAGCTTCGAAATGAACGACGAGTACGACAACGCCAGAATCAGTTATCTGAAAGCCGCAGAAAGTTACGAGTCCGGTTACTCAGAACAGTTTCAACTTGGCAACGGCATGGCTCAGCAAGCCTGGCTGGATGTTGCCCGAATGATGCGCAGAACCGGGTTTTCAGACAACGAAATAACTCAGATTACTGGCGGCAAACTGTCTGAATCGCAACTGAGCCTGCTGGACAGCGTTGCTGATAAAAGCCAGTTACTGGTGATTGAGCACAAGGGCCGCGTGCCCGAAAAGAAAGAGCTGAACCTACAGCTTTCAATCAATCCGAACCTGCGGGCTCTTGAGCTACAGCCGTACTTTTTTGAATACTCGCAAGAAGAGATCAACTGGTTCTACCTGCTGTATGCAGACAAGATGTTCTATGGTCTGGTGGCAGACTATCTCAACGCCACCCGTAATTTCCGGGTCGACTTTTTCACCAAGACCATATTCCTTGGCCCGCTGTACGACACCGCCGAAAGCATGGGCCTGACTAATGCCGTCGGCAGTTCCCTGAGGGTAGCTGTTCCTTATTACGGTCGCCCTCTCGATTACGGGCAAAGCCTGCTGACCATTGATCAACAGACCTGGTCTCTGGATCCGGCCGCCAGCCCGCAGTTGATGGCCATTCAGGAACAGATGAAAAATGCGGGGCCAGAGATCCGTGCTGCCCTGTCCCGCGCTGCAGTGAAAGCCATTACAGCGTCAGCGATCGGCTCGCAGGACTCCACTGGCCTTCTGGCCTTCGCTGGCAAACTTGCCGCTCAGCTCTCAGACGCGGCAGAAACCCGAAGCTGGTTACTGCTGCCTGGCGAAATACAGATCAGACGCTTGTTTCTTGAGCCCGGCGACCACACACTAACCCTCGACTCGCACCTGACCGACAATAGGCGGCAGCAAATCCAGAAGCAGGTATCCCTCAAACCGGGTGATATTCAGCTCTGGACTGTGCGCACGACGGGAGCTAATACAACCAGTAAGGCACTGCCTGAAAAGAATGAAGCTGCTCCTGAGCCGGATACTCAAGACGGAACTCCGACGACGGACTCCGTTCCAAAAACAGATAAACCGACCCGAAGACTGCCAACGAAGGAATGAAATTATGTTAAACCCTATTGCCCGATTCGCTGCCCTGACCATGGTTGGCGCAGCTGTTCTGACCGCTGGTTGCGCGACCAAAGTCAGTCGTGTTGATCCAGCAGAAGAAATCGCTCTGTCTGATCAGTGGAATAACAAAGATTCGGAGCTGGTCGCGACCGAAATGATCAACGACATGCTGTCGTTTCCTTGGGTGTCTGACTTCGAACTGGAAAACAATGAGCGCCCGACCATTATTATCCAGCGCATCGCGAACAAGTCGCACGAACATATCGCCGTTGATACCTTCGTTAATGACATCAAGCGCGCCCTGCTGCGCTCAGGTAAAGCAGACTTTGTCGTAGCTGGTGAAGAACGTGATGCCGTCCGTGATGAGCGTCGTGATCAGGAGCTGAACTCACGTAATGCGAAAGAGATGGGCCAGGAAGACGCGGCTGACTTTGCCCTGTCAGGTTCAATCAACAGCATCGTCGATGAAGCCGGTAAGAAGCGCGTAACTTTCTATCAGGTAGACATGAAGCTCATCAATATGGAAAGCAATCGCGAAGTCTGGAATGGCCAGAAGAAAATCCAGAAACTGCAGGAGCGTTAAGTTCTTCTTAACTTTCTTAGCTTCCCCAAAAAGCCTCGCTGGTATGACCAGAGAGGCTTTTTTAATGCATGGTCAAAAGCCACCAGAAACGTAATCAGAACAGGATGCGATATCCCGCAGTCACAGCCTGAGCATCGCCGGAGAAGCACGTGAACATCAGCTCGCCCCGCTCATCCGCCGAGACCGCGCCCTCGACGACAACTGAGTTGCTGCCCAGTGCAATATCACCGGCCGGTGAGGCCTCAAAAACACGACGATTACCGGTAGCATCTTCTATAAAAAACTCGCCTGATCGCCGGCAACGTCATCTGACACACCTATCTGCCAGTCGTTATCAGGAAAGGAAGCAGAGGAGCTTGTGTCGTCAAATAACACCAGTGGACTCGCGCTTTTCACCTTTAAGGTTTCAAAACCGAAGGTTTCGCCATCCCGGCATCCCGCTCCAACACAGACGCTCTCCTGAACGGCCAGTTCCTGTGTAATCACCTCGTCAGCCATCGGGTGTCCCTTTCAATTAGCAGGTTGTCGTCACAAGACAAATTTTTGCGAACAATTGCTTAATAAGTCACCACCGTCAAGTAATGTCTAATCTCGGTTACTGATTGTCACTGATGTTAGCTTTTTGCGGATGTGGGATATTGCGCCGCTTTTAACGGTCAGAGAGATGACATTCTCTCTTCGTATCAGGGTACACTCTACCCAACCCGATCGAACTGCTGCTTCAAGGACCTATTCGGACTGCCAATGATGACCAGATACCTGACGACTTCACTGATCCCTCTCACCCTCGCCATCAGCCTCCTGAGTGGCTGTAGCTCGCTGTATGAGAAGGACGACTCTGACGTGGTCCCCGACGATGTCACTCAGGTTCAGAGCCTGCCTGGCTGGGTGACACAGCAGCCGTCGGATAAAACGAAGGCATACGGTGTCGGCTCGATGGAAGTGTATGGGAGCCCGGACCAGGCACTGAAGCGTGCAGCTGATTTTGCGCGGGCTGATCTGGTCAGCCGCCTGAAGGTGACTATCTCAGCAACCAACTCAAGCCGCATTAACGAGTACACGTCTGACGGTGAAACCCGCCTGCAGAAAAACATCTCACAAGCCGTCAGCAGCACCATCCCGACAGTCACGCTGGATGAAGTCGTCATTCGCGACACGTATGTTGATGATAACTACGCCTACGCTCTTGCTGAGCTGGACCGAAGCGCGGCAGCGAGTCGTATTCAAGGACAACTACAGGAACTCGAGACCGAGCTGGAGATGATGCAAGCAGCACAGGTCACTGGCACCGGCAAGCTCGAACGCCTGCAGCAACAGTTACCTGCACTGGCTCTCTTTGCTCAACATGATCAACTGGCGGAGCAATATGCGTTTGTTGCCACCAGCAGAACCCGACCACAGGCCCCGCAGGCACTGCGCGACTACCGGGGAGATATTCTTGCTGCCGTGAAAGCGCTTGATGTCCGGCTGGTTCTGTTAGATGACGGCGCTCGCATTATGCGCGGCGGCTTATTTGAAACACTGACGAGCCAGGGGCTTCGACTAGGCGAAAGCGATAACCCAGACCTCAGCTTCGAAGTCAGCGCCAACCTCGACAGCCAGCAGCAGAATGGCAATTACTACGTATTTGCGAACGCGCGGGTGAACCTTCGAGACAGCAGCGGTAAGGTTTTAAGTTCGTTCTCAGACAGAGCACGTGGTGTGTCGGGCGTTCAGCAGAATGCCTTGAATAAAGCATCTGAGAAATTAGCAGAGCAGCTGTCAGAGGAACTGGCAGCCACTCTTACTCAGCGTCTTCGCTGACAGATCAGGCAGCCTGAGCCGCTTCAGGAGCTTGGGCAGTTACTGTGCGAGCTTCGAACTGCTCAGGCGTCATCAGGGTTGCGTTGTTTTCATCCCAGATAATGTAGCGCATCGAATGTGGAACATCTTTCAATGTCAGCCGCGTAACACTCTCAAACAACTCCCGGTTCTCTTCATGGCAATCGCGTAAACGGTAGTTAGGTATGCGCGCAGACAGATGGTGGATATGGTGATAACCAATATCTGCCGTGAACCAATGCAGGATTCGAGGCAGTTTGAGGTAGCTGGTACCTGCTAATGCCGCCTGATAGTAGTCCCAACCTTCGGTCGGTGACGCGTATGAGTTTTCAAAGTTGTGCTGAACCGTAAACAGTATAATCCCTGATGCGCCCGCCAACGAAAGAGCTACGATAAATACCAGTGCGAACTCAGCCGCACCAAATGCCATAGCCGCAAGGGTCCAGATACTCAGCAACGCAATATTGTTGCCGGTCATGTGGCGGAATTCTTTCCAGTCAGCCCAGTATCGCGTGCTGTAGTCAGAGGCCTTATTGCCTTTAAGCACATGCGCGATCAACCCGAACGTTCCCTTCAGCCAAGTGAAGCGTGGGTTAAACACGAAATAAAGAAAGCCCGCCAGAGGCCCCATGAACAACTTACGCTGACGCGCATAGCTGCGCTTTTGTTTCGGCGTCAGTTCAGCATATTCCTGAGTCGACAACACCGTCAGCGGGCCACGGTATTTCTCCCAGTTGCCATTGGTCGAGTGGTGATAATCATGATGTCGCGACCAGACGTACTGAGGAACACCGCACACAACACCAAAGATGAAACCGGCGATTTTATTGGCACGTGGCGACTCATACAGGCAATTGTGTCCACAGTCGTGGAGCATGACAAAAGCACGAAGCAGAAAAAGCGTAAGGAGCAGGACTACGCCGGCGGTCAGCAACAGAGAGACCTCGAGTGCAGCAATACCTGCATAGGTCAACGCGAAGACTGGCAAGAGCGTGGACAGCGTCTGCTTCAATGCAATACCGTTGTTGCGGACAGCGTACCGCTTAATCAGGTCATTTTTTGTTTTTCTGAGCACCTGTGCTCCGGTATCGATCTGCGTCATACCGCTCCCCTGAGAATTATTACAAAACGGAGACAGTCTAGCAGAACAATACGTTTCTGCAGCGGAACAATGTGAGCGAGGTCAATTCAGTCTACGCATGGCCCGTTTAGCCACATTTGCTAACCACATCCTGCACACAGCGGATCAGGCTCTCAGGATCAATAGGTTTGGCGACATGGTCATTCATTCCAGCAGCCAGACACGCCATCTTATCGTCATCCATCGCATTGGCCGTCATACCAATAATCGGGATTTCAGGCATCAATTTGCGAATCTCGCGAGTGGCGGCGTAGCCATCCATGACCGGCATCTGTACATCCATCAGTATAAAGTCGACCGCTGGTCTGGCCGATATCTGATCAACGGCCTCTCGACCGTTCTCAGCGACCAAGGTGCTGATACCGTGTTTACTGAGAAACTCCTGAACAATCATCTGGTTTACCTTGATGTCTTCAACAATCAGGGCGCACTTACCCTGAAGTTGACCACGACTTTCCAGAGCCCCTACATCATCAGCAGTGGCATCACCAACGGGCAGATGCAAGTACGCCAGAAATTCACTGCCCTGACCTTCTGTGCTTCGCACCAGAATATCGCCTTTCATCATGATGGCGATTCGGCGGGATATACTCAGGCCGAGGCCGGAGCCACCGTAACGGCGGCTGATCGAAGCATCCGCTTGTCCAAACGCGGCAAAGATATGCTCCATTTTATCGGAGGGAATACCGACACCGCTGTCAGTTACACGAATCTGAAGCTTCTCATCGTCTGCCTCGTAACTGATATCCAGGTCGATGTGGCCCTCACGGGTAAACTTGAATGCATTGCTAAGGAGGTTGAGGGTAATCTGCTCGATTCTCAATTCATCGCCTATCAGCACTTCAGGCACGTCATTAGCCAGCTTGATTCTGAAATCCAGTGAACTCTCATCGGCAATGTGCCCAAACAAAGCTTCCATCTTCCGCGCAATACGTCGCATACGCACAGTGGATTGTTCGAGCTCCATGTTGCCGGATTCTATTTTTGCGTAATTCAGCGTTTGATTAATCAGCCCCAGCAAGGTCACAGAAGCAAGATCTGCTTTCTGCAGGTAGTTCTTTTGTACGGGAGTTAGCGCCGTATCGAGCACCAATTTGAGAAATCCATTGATCGCATTAAGGGGCGTACGTAACTCATGGCTCATGTTGGCGAGAAACGCAGATTTGGCGTCACTGGCCGCATTCGCCCGGGATACGGCGTCGCTCAGTTCTGACGTTCGCAACTCAACCTGTCGCCGGACCGTTTCAATCTGCCCAGTGGTAGTCAGCACAAAAACCAGAAACAGCGTCGCAATCACAAACCCACCGGTCAGGATGACATAGCTGGTCCAGTCATTGCGCCCGTATACGTAATTCTCAGCAGGGAATATCTCCAGATGGTACTTACGTGTACCGAAGTAAGCGTCGTAGCTATGCATTGGCAGGTTGGAGTGCGCCTGCTCCGACGCTTCATAGATTGTCAGCCGCTCGCCATCCGTGACATCGTATAAATTAAAATACAGACCCGCCTGGCGAGATTGAAAAACGCTTTCACCAAGTATGCCACTGACCTTGAGTACACCGCTGGAATAGCCGACAAGTGCTTCATCGTCTTCAAGATCAAATACCGGCATGTACAGAAGGATCGCACGCTTCTTTCCAGTTTCCTGAGCGAGAACAATTGGTGCGGTTGCCACCGGAACATGCTCTATCGCCGCTTTGTCGAGCGCCGTTTTTGGCTCAGCGTTGGCTCCCAGGTTAAGTCCAAAGGCCCGGCGATTGCGTTCAAATGGATAGATATACAAGACCGGATAGTAGGTTTCCTGATCACTGGCTTCGATCAGGCGCCCGCCCTCAGCGAGCTCGGTGAAGGTAAAACCGTCGAAACCACGCTCACGGTAGAAAGTTTCCCAGCGGGCGCGGCCGCTATTGTCGACGACCTCTGTCCACCCGACGCCAAAGAATGCATCGTCACGGGACATCACCCGTTCGGAGAACCGGGCAAATTCCTCAGGCGTAACGAATTCACTTGCACTGAATAAGGCGGCATAAGCAATCAGCTTGTTTTCTGAAATCGTCAGCCGTGCGTCAACGAGCTGTGATAACTCATCAGCAGCGGCCTGAAGATCGCTGACAATCCGCTCCCGGTTAAACCCGACCGACTTATAAAAGAGTCCGAAAACCGCAGTAAGAATCAGCAGTATGGGCACCATCACTTTAATTTTACGATCACGGCTGTAGATCTTCTCAGGAGCTGCCAACACCATGATGACAGGCGTCACCAGTAGCGCTCCGATCGCGTCGCCAGCCCACCAGGTGATCCAGTTAAAGGCCAGGCGTTCTGTGACAATAAACTCGTTAACGTAGAGAGTGATATTACCAATCGTTGTACTGACGACACTGCCAAGGGCGACGACGACAAAACAGAAGCGAATCAGGTGAGGCAACTCATCCCAGCGGCTACGACCGGGGAGGTAAGTACGGTACAGCCATGCTCCGAACACCCCCTGCAAAGTTGCACCAGCCCCCATTGCCAGACCAGATACAAAAGCGGTCACCGACAACTCATTCAACGCTGACGTGGTGGTATACAGATTGGCAAATACAGCACCTGCCATAACCCCGACGAATGCAACGGTTCGGCTGAACAGGAGAAATGAGGCCAAGGCAACGCCAGCGGCTGGCCAGACAGCGGCGGCATAGTCAGGAGGAATGGCCAGTGCCGTGCCCAGACGAGCAAAGACAAAATAGGCCAGCGCAGCAATGAAAATTCTGACGAAGAACATACCACCGTCCGGGAACATAACTTTTCAAGTATAGACAAGGATTTGAGGTTGGCCTTCTCTCGATCAGAAGCCAATGGAGCTAGTCCGTTAACAGGTGGCTGGATGAATGCCATAAATGAACTAGTCTCTGAAGAGACCCGTCGACCTGCTCAGCCAGTCACTCGGACGTCATCACTCGTGAGATTGGCGTAACTGGGTAAGGCATTTCAGGTCAAACCTGCAAGTAGTGACTTGGTACGCAACTTGTTTTGAAGTGGCGCCTGTCGTCTCATACCACCGGCCGAAGATATCCGTTATAGTTGGTTTACTTGGCGACAATAACAATAATAGGAAGCCCCGATGGCAGAAAAAGACTACATTGCCATGTGGTATCACGCGCGCAAACCATACGGCATAACCGACACCATTTATTGGGGGTGGTACGACCCCGAAACCAACAGCACTGACTGGAAGACCTGGCAACACGCGGATGCTGACGGCATGGCGGGCTTCGCAAATATCCTCCGCCCAATGGGCTACCCCTGTTATCCGCTTCCTGTCTGTAACGAAACCAAAGTTCCGGGCTGGCGAGAAATCTGCAAAGCCAAAAGGGAATTCCAAACCGAAGAAGGCAGGAAGGTCGTAAACTGGAAGAAAACCTACGAAAACAGTCAGCACGACGCACTGTCGCCGGAAATTTCTTGTTTTTCAGAAGAAGAGACCACAAAACTGAACCAGTGGTGCAAAGAGCACAAGGTCAGCCCGGGTAGCCTGATCTACGCCGAACTCAGCAATATTGTTGCCGAACGCATGATTGAAGGCGACGATCCTTTTTACTGGTTTTATCCAGTCAACGTGCGCGGTGCGACAGGTATCCAGACCGAAAGCTTTAATCAGGTCTCTGGTTTTTACATGCTCACCAAGCCGACATCTTCTCCTCAGGAGTGGCAATCTCAGATGCGGCAACGCTTTAAAGGCAAACAACACTGGGCAAACTGGAAACTGGCAAACATTGGTAAGTGGGTTGGTATGACCGGCGTGAAACTGATCTACCGTATGACAAGTGGCAAACAGTTTTACATGGGTAGCTGCTCTAACATGGGCAGCTGGCCTCTGCCCGGCCAGGATAATCCACCCAAGCCAGATAACCGTCGCCTGGTTGCTGTGGCTCCGGGCACGGCCAACTACCCAATCTCGGCAACAACAACAGAATGGTACGGACAGCTGACACTGACCTTAAAGATGCACCCTCACATCTGCCCAGATCAACAGACCGTCCGGGATATTGCTGACGCATGGCGCGATGCGCTGCTGAAGAAAATACAATAAAAAAGCCCGCGAGAGCGGGCTTTTATTATTTGCAGAGGAAACGGTTGTTACTGCGAATTACCGTAGCGCTGCTGAAGTGCCTGTATGCGAACATCAAGCGGTGGGTGGGTCGCAAACAGGGCTGAAAACTTACCTTCACCACGGATACCGAATGCAACCAGCTCGCCTTTCAGCTCACTTGGCTGCTCGTACGTCTCTTTTAAACGCATCAGCGCCGACGCCATCGCAGCAGGGCTGACCAGCTCCGCGCCTGCCTGATCCGCGCGGAACTCGCGACGGCGACTGAACCATGCCACTATGGTCGAAGCCAGAATACCGAGAATAATCTCTGAAACGATGGTCGCTACGAAGAAACCAATGCCCGGGCCATTCTCATTCTTCAGAATCGCCTTATCGACGAAGTTACCGATAATACGGGCAAAGAACATAACAAACGCGTTCACCACACCCTGAATCAGAGCCAGCGTGACCATATCACCGTTCGCTACGTGGCCAATCTCATGACCCAGCACCGCTTTCACTTCTTCTTTACTCATGCGCTGCAGCAAGCCAGTAGAGACCGCCACCAGCGCATCATTTTTGTTCCAGCCAGTCGCAAACGCGTTCGGTGCGTCCGACTGGAAAATACCGACTTCAGGCATGCCAATGCCGGCTTTGTCTGCCAGTTCTTTTACAGTACTGACCAGCCACTGCTCTCCGGAGTTGTGCGGCTGATCAATGACCTGTACGCGCATGCCTTTCTTTGCCATCCATTTGGAAATGAACAGCGATACCAGAGAACCCGCCATACCGAAGACGAGACAGAAAATCAGCAGCGACTGGAGGTTAAGATCCGTGCCGTTCTGCTGAAAATACGAATCCACACCAAGTAGGCTTAGTGTGACGCTGGCAACCAGAATCACCGCAAGGTTGGTGGCCAGAAAGAGGAATATACGAAGCATCTTTGTGCTCTCCGCTAATCAAGTAAGGGTCTGACACTGGTTATGAGGGTTTTACGCCCGCATATCAATAGATAGTGAGTGTAAAAAAAGGTGATGACAGTGGTGTTGACGCTTAGTTACCATGCGCCATACCCAGGGGGAGGTTGCCGAGTGCAGCCTGAGATTAGCTTCGAGCTTAAACCCCGGAACCTGATCCGGTTAGTACCGGCGTAGGAATGGGAAGGCAGTCGATACTGCACGACAATTCATACATTGCGCGCCATGCGCAGCTACGCGACAGCCGGGTCTTTGTTTACCAGTATCTTAAGGTTTACAGGCAGACCCATGACTCATAAAACGCTCCGCACTCCACTGGCTATTGCTGTAATGGCCGCCTCCTCAATGGCGCACTCAGATGTCGAACTGACTCCCGTCACCGTTGAAGCAGATTTCCGCCAGACCAATGTTCAACAAATTCCAGAAGCCGTCACGGTTGTCGGCAGCGAGGATATAGAAGCGCGCAGCGCGGAACACCTGGAGCAAGTGCTGAGCTTTGCCCCGAATGTGAACTACTCTTCTGGTGCCTCCCGTGGTCGCTTCTACCAGATTCGCGGCATTGGTGAGAGAAGTCAGTTCATTGATCCGGTTAACCCATCCGTTGGTCTGGTGATCGACGGCATCGACATGACTGGATTAGGCGGCGCAGCCACCCTTTTCGACGTGCGGCAGGTAGAAATTCTGCGTGGTCCACAGGGCACTCGCTTTGGTGCGAATGCACTGGCCGGCATGATCAACATCCGTTCCAATGACCCGACCAAAGAAACCGAAGGCTACCTGTCTGCCCGCGCTGGCAACTACGACAGCTATGGTCTCGGTGGTGCAGTCTCCGGCAGCCTGACGGACTCTGTTCAGGGGCGTATCGCTGTCAACGGCTATCAGTCTGACGGTTACATCGATAACACCTTCCTGAACCGTGATGACACCAACAACATCGACGAAGTCGTTGCGCGCGGTAAGCTGGCGTTTCAGGTCAGTGATGACACTGACGTTAGTCTGACCTACCTCTATGCCGATGTCGACAATGGCTACGATGCATTCAGCCTGGACAACACTCGTGAGACGTACTCAAACGCTCCTGGCGTCGACGCTCAGGATACACATGCACTCGCCCTCACTTCTGACACTCAGATCAATAGTGCATTGATTCTTCAGACCGAGCTGACTGCCAGCATGTCGGACATTGAATATAGCTACGACGAAGACTGGGCATACGGAGAATACATCTTCCTTGCGGATGAGCCTGTGTACCAGCCTGATCCATGCGATACCACGCAGGGGCCATGTCTTGCCGACTTCGATGGTTACAGTTCATTTGACCAATATCTGCGCGACTACAAGCGCCAGTCTGCTGATGTCCGCCTGATGTCAGGCACTGATGGCCGTCTATTTAATAACACTACTGACTGGGTAGCAGGCATCTACGCCATGCAGCGCAGCGAAGACCTGACCCGCAACTACACCTACGATCCAGTATTCACCAGTGAGCTGACGTCCACATCAATTGCGGCCTATGGTGAGCTTAACTCCGATCTGTCATCCACACTGCGCCTGATCACAGGTCTACGTGTTGAAAACTGGGCAAACGATTTCGAAGACAACACTGGCCTGAGTGAAGGCACCGACGAAACCTTGGTCGGCGGCCGTATTACACTGGAAGCACTGGTGAGTAACGAGCACCTGGCCTACGCAACACTGGCGCGCGGCTATAAAGCCGGTGGCGTGAACAGCGAACCCGTGCTGGATGATGAACTGCGTACCTTCGATGCCGAAATCAACCACAGCATTGAGCTGGGTCTGAAATCATCACTGCTGGCTGACAGCCTGAAAACCCGTATTGCCGCGTTCTATATCGACCGTACAGACCAGCAGATCAAGAACTCGTTCAGCTACATGGAAGATGGGGCGCCGAAGTTCAAGGATTACATCGGTAACACCAAACAAGGCAAAAACTACGGCATTGAGCTGGAATCTGACTGGGACATCACTGAGCGTCTGAACTGGGCGCTGAGCTACGGCTACCTGATCACAGAAATCGGCGAATACACCTATGAATCTGAATACTACGGTGTATTCGTTCAGGACGGTCGTCAGCAGGCACATGCTCCTCAGTACAGCGCATCTACCGCACTGACCTATGGTCTGACTGATGCTTTGTCTGTACGTCTGGAAAGCGAAGCTAAAGATGAGTTCTACTTCTCAGACAGCCATGATCTCCAGTCAGAAGCCTACGTCCTTTGGCATGCCCGTATCGCCTACGCCAAGCCAGACTATGAGGTCAGCCTGTATGGCCGTAACCTGACCGACCGTGATTACGAAGTACGCGGTTTCGGATTTGGTAACGACCCTCGCGATGGCTACGCCTCGTACGGCTATGTCCAGTACGGCGAGCCTCTGACTTACGGTGTCGAAGGTAAGCTGTATTTCTGACCTTTATGCAGGAGGGGATCTTATCCCTGAGCATCGGCAATAACGGTGTTCGGGAAGAAGTTTCCCTCCTACACATCAAACACTGGAGAACACTATGGAAATCTCAGTAGAAATCAGCAAATACCCATTAGCAGACGACTACATCCCGGCGATCAAAAGCTTTATCGACCGTCTGAATACCATCGACGGCTTAACCGTGGTCACCAACACCATGAGTACTCAGGTATTCGGCGACCACGAGCTGGTGATGAACACCCTGCGCGATGAAATGAAGCTGAGCTGGGAAACCTACGGCAAAGCGATTTTCGTCTGTAAGTTTATCGGCGTGAATCTTGACCCGGCGCTTAACCCCCACGGCTAAGACGGCGAGCAGTGCTCGCCCTTACCGCATGTAGGGTGCGCACTGCGCGCCATTCATTTTGATCAAAAACGAACACCGGGAGCCACCATGCTCAACACCATTATTTCAGGCGCGATTGAATACGCTCAGACAATGAGTCACTGGGAGACCACTGCGGTACTTCTGGGTGTTGCCTATCTGGTGCTTGCGATGCGTCAGAGTCAATGGTGCTGGTACGCGGCTTTTGGCAGCACAGCGATCTTCAGCTGGCTCTTCTTTGATGTGTCGCTGGTTATGGAGTCTGCGCTGAATGTTTACTATCTGGCGATGGCTGTTTACGGTTGGCTGGCCTGGCGTAATGGTTCTCCGGAATCACCCGACCTCCCGGTTCAACGCTGGGGAATCCAGCAGCATGGCATCGCCATTGGCGGTGTTGTGCTGATCAGTCTGATCAGTGGATGGCTGCTGACGAACAATACCAGTGCGGCTCTGCCCTATCTGGATTCATTCACCACCTGGGGAGCCGTACTCACTACCTGGATGGTAACGCGCAAGATACTAGAGAACTGGTTGTACTGGGTCGTGATCGACGCTGCCGCGATCTACCTTTACATAGACCGCGGGCTCTACCTGACGGCTGTGCTGATGGCTTTCTATGTCGTGCTCGCGGTGGGTGGTTACCTATTATGGCGCAGAGACTATCAAGCCCAACAAGCGTCACCTCAGGCTGCTTAGTGAGCTTAGATATGATTCCTGAACAGATTCTGGCTGAGTGGCATCAGTGGGGGTTAGCGTCACCACCTGACTCTATCCTGAGCATCCACGGAGGCCTGACCAACCAGAACTATCTGATCCGCAGTGAGGGAACCGAAGTGCTGCTGCGTCTGAATAATACGGCAACATCACTGGGTATTTACCGCGACGAAGAGCTGGCAATTCACCAGCATATGGCCAAAGCAGGGCTTACCCCAGCGGTGAGATATCACTCGTCTGAGCTTAATTATTGGGTACGTGATTTTATCCTCGGGACACCCCTCGCTGCCGCGCCTTCAAGCGAGGACCTTCGTGCAGTGACGGAAGTGCTTTCTACTGTCCACGCCCAGCGCCCCCGGGCCAACCTGCATACTCTCGATGTCCAGGCCGCATGCGCTCAGTATCTTGCCCAGTGCGATGGCCATTCAGAAGCTGTCATCAGACTGAAAGAAGAAGTGTCTCAGCTTGTACCTCTCCCTGCCGATGACGCCTGCTTGTGCCACCTTGACCCTTTGCCCGCGAATTGGCTGCGCGATAGCGAAGGTAAACTCTGGCTGCTGGATTGGGAATACGCAGCACTGGCCCACCCGTCTCTCGACTACGCCGCCCTTCAGCTGCAATTACCAGAGAATAAGCAGGCCTTGTTCGAATCATTCATTCCTGAGAATCTTCGTGCGGTGATGGCCGACGCGCGCGCACAGGTTCGGTTACTGGATCTCTCATGGCGACTGGCACACGCGACCGGATAAACTCCCTGCTTGGTTAGGTGACGCCATATCCAGAGCCACAATTGCCTCTGATAATTGAACGCTCGGTACTTCAGTGAACGGCCTTGATGAATATGAGCACAAAGCGATGCTATCAAAGGCTTGGGTTGCCAGGCATATCCAGAGAGGGAAGAAGGAGACGCGGACACCCGACCGACAGGCGCTTTGAAATTGTTCTGGAAGGAAGTTATCTGGGCACCAGCGTCCGCCAGCGGATCTGATCCTGCTTTAGCCAGCTTTCTTCAGGTCAGGTACTTCTCACCGGAAGTACCTTCTCTTTTCGTTATCAGTTATCACCGTAGACAATTTTATATTTTAATTTGTCGAACCACTGCGTGCTCAGAAGCACCCGCATCCACCACTGAATTTTCGCGCTGGGGCCGACCAGATAACGTGGCTTAGGTTTTTTTGCTGCCAGGGCTTCAAGCACTGTATTAACCACAACTTCTGGTTTCACAGCCTTATCGACGCTTTTGCGCACCGCGTCTTCCGAGCGTTTCGAGTCGGCTTCATAAAACTTACGTATTTCTTCAGGCTGGCGCGCTAATTTTTCATGCACCGCCGAAAATGTTTTTTCCCACAACGGGGTGGCCACTGCTCCCGGATTAATCAGAATCGTTTCAATACCAAAACGACGAAGCTCAACTCTGAGCACATCGCTCAATCCCTCGATCGCATATTTAGACGCTACGTACGCACCGGCAAAAGGCCAGGCGACTAAACCGGATGTCGAACTGACATTAATAATCCGCCCTTTGGTCTCGCGCAAAAATGGCAACAGGCTCCGGATCATGCGTGCTGTACCGATCAGGTTGGTTTCCATTTGCCACTGGAGATCGTCATCACTCTGAATTTCCAGAGGGCCAATCACTGCGACACCGGCGTTATTAATCAGGGCATCGACTTTAATATTTTCATTCCGCAGCAGCTCAACCAATGCATTAACCTGTTCAGGATTACAGACATCCAGTGCAACAGGTCGTATGTTGGCATGAGCATCCCCCAGACGATCCAGGTCTTCCTGCTTACGGGCACCTGCGAAGACGGTATACCCCTGACCAGCTAATTGCTCAGCCAGAGAAAAGCCAATACCGGTAGAAGCACCCGTGATTACAATCGCCATTATTTTTCACTCCACTTAAACTGACTGCGGAACAAAGGTCGCGGCATCACCTGCAACGCACGGGAAACCATACGAATCTGCCAAGGGAAAACATATCGCATTTTCCTGCGCTTAATTGCCCGGGCAATTTTTCGGGCAGCCCGTTCAGAGTCCATCAGGAATGGCATTTTTTCGAGATCAGGATGCGTTGCCCGCGCCAGCGGTGTATCGATGTATCCCGGCATAATCGCCGAAACCGAGATATTCTGATCGGCGTAACGGAGTGACAGGCTTTCACACAGCATGTTCACCGCCGCTTTAGAGGCACAATAGGCTGGCGTCTGACCAAAACCATTGAGGCCTGCTGCACTGGAAAGAATTGCGATTGAGCCAAATCCCTGTGCCTGCATCATCGGCAGTGCACCTTCAACGGAGTTGAGCGCGCCACGCAAATTCACATCCAGAATAAGGTTAGAGCGATCAAAATCCAGAGGACGCCCCTGAACCGGCGATCCATCATTCACGCCTGCCGCCGCAATAAGAATATCCAGCGAACCCTGAGCAAACTCACCAATAACCTGAATGCAGGATTCGCGTGAGGTCACGTCAAGTGAGTAAAATTCAACGAGTTCAGGCTGATCAGGAAAAGCACGGATAAAATCATCATGATCGCCGCCGCAGACTCCGACCCGATGACCGTATTTCAGATAGTATCTGGCCAGAGCAGCCCCGATACCCCCAGTTCCCCCGGTGATGAAGACGTTCATATGACTCCCTGCTTGTCTTTTTAATAGCGGCGCGATTTTATAACCGCCCTGAAAAACGGGCAAGGACGCCGGGACTAAACGGCACTATTCGGCGCAAAGTATCCTTTTTGGACAACTATCGGGATTAGCGAGTTTTATCCAGCATAGAGTGCACACATTTCAATTTACCGACCACCACTGGATTGATCACAAATGGGTAGGCATCCGCCAGCCCCATGCTGCGGTTCAGTGCATTCAGCTTGACACTGAACTCGCCCCAGCAGTCGATCAGCCGCTGAGGATCACAGATGCCCTCATCCTGTGGCAGAGTCAGCCCCGCGTATTGACCAAAATCGATCAGATCCCACTCCCGCGCGGTTTCAAGCGTGTCGATAATGTGCAGGTAATGAGCAAAGGTTTCGGCCCAGTCTTCCCACGGATGCATCGACGCGTAGGCACTGATAAATTGACTGCGCCAGCTCTGATCTTCCGGATCTCGGGCATAATGCTTATCCAGAGCAGCCTGATACGAGAGATCGGGATCTCCAAACACCTCGCGGAACCTGATCAGGCGAGCCTCGTCCGGCTTGACCAGTAAATCCCAGTAAAAGTGCCCGACCTCGTGGCGGAAATGCCCAAGCAACGTCCGGTACTGCTCACCCATATCAACGCGCATGCGATGGCGGGCAACGTCATCCGCCTCTGCAAGGTTAATCGTGATATCACCCTGTGCGTGCCCAGTGAACACGGCAGCAACATGCGTCAATGGCGTGCGGAAATGGTCACTCGCGTCTTTATCCGCCATGAAGTGAAAGCTAAGTCCTTCCGGCGACTGCCGTTTATCTGGCATCGGTAGACTGAGTGAATCCAGAGTAAACAGCAGGCGACGCTTGGCCCTTTCCAGATTGCCCCAGAGCTCAGCGTGCCCCTCGACCGTCAGGTCTGGAATATTGTCGTTAAAGTGGCAGGCAAAGCAGAGCGCGGGTTCGGCGCCTATACGATCCGCAGGAATCATGGCGTTACAGACACCGCTCGCACGATTAGCACAAGGTACATAGTCGCGGCCCTTGTAATGAAAGCCGCCGTCTTTATTCTGATCGAACACCAACATGTCGCGCTCTTCAAAACACCAACCGACCTGACGCTGGCAGCTCAGGCATTGGGTATTCTCAAAAAACAGCGCGACGGGTTTGCTGTCACCAGCAGTGCAGTCACACGAAAAATAGCGCATAAGACGTTCAGCCTTTCGATAAGGATTTACCGCGATGCCAACGCAGGCGATCCCGGTATTCCGTAGGTTGCTTATGCGCTGGGAGTTCTTCGCTGCGGCTTTTTGCCATACGCGCCGCCAACAAACGACTCAACCAGAAACGCAATGCCGCTCCACGCAACACCGTATTCCACATGCCAGCCTCAAACTCCGACAGCGGGCGGACACTTTGATATCCAATGACGAGCGCCTCGAAGCGCTTTGGATCGAGGCCACTATCACCCAGACCACTGTCATCAGAAGCACACCAGTCGTTGGCAACAATCGCCAGGTCATACAGCCAGGCACCTTCGCAGGCGTTGTAGAGATCAAGGATCGCGGTCAGCTCATCGCCATCAAAGAGCGCGTTGTCATGAAACAGATCCGCGTGAATCCAACCATGGGGCAACTGACACCACTGAGCTCGCTGAGCTTGCTGAAATGCCAACTCGTCGGTTAGCAGCGCCTTGTCGCTGGCGTCCAGATCGGTCGACAGTTCCGGCGCGATACTCTGCCACCAGTCATAGCCGCGCTCGTCATGGCGCGGATCAGGCAGATCACTGGAGGCCAGATGAAACTCCGCCAATTCTCGACCGATAGCCTCGCATTGCTGCTCCGATAACTGATCTGGATGAGACCCGGTAAAACGTCGGCACAGTATCGCGGGTTTATTCTTCAGGCTGTGCAGCCAAACGCCCGACGCACCTTCCACCGGACTCGGGACGCACAGATCTTTCTCCCCCAGATGACGGGCCAGCCGGACAAAATTACGGACTTCATCCGGCGCATGATGCTCAAACAGAGTAAGCACATACTCACCCTGTGAGCTAGTCACTGCATAGTTGGAGTTTTCAATACCGGCACTAATCGGCGAGTGTTCCACCAGTTCACCGAGATCGAAATGTGACAGCAGATCAGATACATCTGCTGCCGTCAGAGAGGTATAAACCGCCATAGGAAATCAGATCACCAGCGAAACAGTACCCACTTCGGCACCCGCATATTCGGGGCATCCGTGCGCTCAAATTCTTCCGCTTCGCTTTGAGTTGGTGTCAGGTAATATGCTGGGCCGACTTTCGGCTGTACCTTGATCTCAACGATCTCGCCGTTTACCCGGAACTCGTAATAAGTATTGTCGCCATCGTTGCGAATGGTCACTGTTTCACCGGCAGGTTCGGCGGCCAGCGCACTCGCTGAGATTACAGCGGAGAGAACCGCAGAGATAAGGCCAACAGCCAGAGTTTTTGGCATCTTCATGGTAGACTTCCCGTCCAGTAACGTCGTTAACACCAGTGTACCTGAGAGGGCTGGTAAGCGTCAGTCTTCCTTTGATTTCAAGGCCAAACCAAGATGTCTGAGACCGCAAAACCTGTGATTCTTGTTGATGGGTCGTCGTACCTGTTCCGTGCATTTCACGCGATCCCGATGCTGACCAACTCCAAAGGTCTTCACACCAACGCCATCAAGGGCGTGATCAGTATGGTGAAGCGGCTCAACAAAGATTACCCGGAGTCTCAGGTCATCGTGATTTTCGATGCCAAAGGCAAAACCTTCCGAAACGACATCTACCCGGAATACAAAGCGCACCGCCCGCCCATGCCAGACGAACTGCGCGAGCAGATTGAACCGATTCATAACATCATCCGCGCCATGGGCCTGCCGCTGTTAATTATCGACGGCGTTGAAGCCGACGACGTGATCGGCACCCTCGCCGCGCAGGCGTTAGAACACAAACAGGACGTAATCGTATCCACCGGCGATAAAGACATGGCCCAGCTGGTGAACGAACACGTCTCCCTGATCAACACCATGAACGACGTGTTTATGGATGTAGAAGGCGTGAAAGAAAAATTCGGCGTACCGCCAGAGCACATCATCGACTACCTCGCACTTATGGGCGACAAAGTCGATAACATTCCCGGCGTGCCCAAAGTCGGTGAAAAAACCGCCGTCGGCCTGGTTGCCGGTTTAGGCTCCCTCGAAGATATCTACGCCAACCTCGATAAAGTCAAAGAGCTGAGCTTCCGTGGCGCAAAAACCCTCGCCCCAAAGCTCGAAGAACACAAAGATCAGGCCTTCCTGTCGAAAGAACTCGCGACCATTAAGTGCGACGTTGAACTTGAGCAAAGCCTGACCGAAATCAAAAGTATCGAGCCGGATCAGGAAACTCTACTGGGCTTATTCCGCGATATGGAATTCAAAGCCTGGATCGCCGAGCTGTCGGATGAAGTGGGTGACGACATAGCCTCAAAAGTAGCGGCCAAAGTCGCAGCAAGTGCTGCCAGCTCCTCGGCTAAATCTTCGGCTGCAGCTGAATCTGACGACGAAGAAAATATTCCAACGCCCGAGGTATTTTCTGGCAAAGGCGAATACGAAATACTTTTCGAACAGGCCGAGCTTGATCACTGGATCGATCAATTAAAATCCAGCGAATTATTCGCCTTCGATACCGAGACTACGTCGCTGAATTATAAAGACGCCGAAATTGTCGGCGTGTCTTTTTGTACTGAGGCAGGCAAAGCCGCCTACGTACCACTGGCCCACGACTATGCAGGCGCACCTGAACAACTCGACCGCGATGCCGTGCTCGCACAGTTAAAGCCGATCTTAGACGATAAAAATCTGAAAAAAGTCGGCCAGCATATGAAATACGATGCGCATGTATTAGCGAATTATGGCATCCAGTTAAAAGGCGTGGAATTCGATACCATGCTTGAATCCTATGTGCTGGATTCCGTCGCGACTAAGCATGACATGGACAGCCTGTCACTCAAGTACCTCGGCCATAAAACCGTTAAGTACGAAGACATCGCAGGCAAAGGAGCAAAACAGCTGACCTTTAACCAGATCGGCATTGAAGAAGCAGGCCCGTATGCCGCTGAAGACGCCGACATCACGCTGCGCCTGCATCAGATGCTGTGGCCGCAGCTGGCTGCCCGTAAAGCGCAATCCAAAGTCTTTAAAGACATCGAAATGCCGGTCATGCCGGTACTGTTCGAAATGGAAGAGAACGGCGCCTTAATCGACGCAGAAAAGCTCCACGAGCAAAGCGCTCAGATTGAACAACGCCTGCAGGAATTGGAGCGCGCTGCCCACGACAGCGCCGGTCAGGTATTTAACCTGGGTTCACCAAAACAGTTAGCCGAAATCCTGTTTGAGAAGCAGGGCCTGCCGGTTGTTAAAAAGACACCGAAAGGCGCGCCTTCAACCGCTGAAGAAGTGCTGCAGGAACTCGCCGAAGAATACGAGCTGCCGCGTCTTATTCTTGAAAATCGCGGACTGGCCAAACTAAAAAGTACCTACACCGACAAGCTACCATTAATGATGAACAGCAAAACCGGTCGGGTGCACACGTCTTACCATCAGGCCGTGGCAGCTACTGGTCGTTTATCGTCGACTGACCCGAATTTGCAGAATATTCCGATCCGTTCAGAAGAAGGCCGCAAGATCCGTCAGGCGTTTATTGCCCCAGAAGGCTACAAACTGGTCGCGGCCGATTACAGCCAGATTGAACTAAGAATCATGGCGCACTTATCAGGTGACCAAGGCTTAGTCAGCGCCTTTGCGGAAGACCGCGACGTTCACCGCGCGACTGCCGCCGAAGTCTTTGGCGAGAAAGAAGAAGACGTCACCGACAATCAGCGTCGCAGCGCCAAAGCGATTAACTTCGGTCTGATTTACGGCATGTCAGCCTTTGGCTTAGCCAAGCAGCTCGGCATTGCCCGTGGCGAAGCCCAGGATTACGTGAGTAAATACTTCGAGCGTTATCCGGGCGTGCGCGAATACATGGACAACACCCGCGAACAAGCGAAAGAACAGGGCTACGTTGAAACTCTCTACGGCCGCCGTCTGTACCTGCCGGATATCCGTTCATCCAACGTCCAGCGCCGCCAACATGCCGAACGCACCGCGATCAACGCGCCCATGCAAGGCACCGCCGCCGACATCATTAAACGCGCAATGATCCGCGTACACGAATGGCTGCCAGCCTCAGGCTACGACGCCAAACTGCTGATGCAGGTACACGATGAACTGATCCTTGAAGTACGCGAAGATCAGGCCGAAACCTTTGCGGTAGAACTGAAAACCCAGATGCAATGCGCAGCGACGTTAGACGTGCCGCTCATTGTGGATGTGGGTATTGGGGATAACTGGGAACAGGCGCATTAAGCGCCTGTTTTTCTACAGAAAAATCTTCGCCAAATTTTCTTCAAATACAACACCACCAAGATTCTCTTTGATAGCAATATCTCTGAATTCATCACAGCACATTAAAAAACTATTATGTGCAAACCCTGGTTTAAACAATGCCTTGCCAGATATTTTTTCGGATTTCAGAGTAAGTGATGTAGGAATATGAAGAGAGTCTTCTGAATCTATCTGAAACTTAGATTGTTCAGCATCAATAGAATCGCCGCCGATACTATCGAGACAGTTAAAAAGCCAGAAACCATCTTCCAGCGGTAAAAACTCTCCAGCACCGGATAAAAGACTCTCTAGCGCTGATTTAGCTTTAGAGCTGAGCACCAAACACGAATAGTTCCAGACAGAAATATCGGGGACTTGGTTTGTCTTTGTATCAGATTCGAATATCACTGAAACTGGATTCCAATCATCTTTTAGACGATCAATAAGTGTTTCATTTTTTTGTGAAAACCATACTTTGACGCCGTCGAACTGCTTTCGCATCGCTCTGAAATCTACAAAAGCCTCATGATAACTTTTTACGTTATTCAGCAAGCGATAGGTTGTCATAGGGTTCGTTCCATTTTCCTTTAGGGAGCATTACTTCTTCTGGAAAGCTAGCATGTAAAAGATCACTACGTGTTGCTAATAAGCGTGAGCGCATAACCTGCTCACTGAACACACCGGCAAATCGGATGTTTAACCAAGCGTAATAATTATGGCGATGAATACGGCTATGAGGCACAGCTTTCGGGTATGGCTGCTGTCCTGCGTATTTCGTTCGGGAAGGTAACCAACAACCGTTATGCGCATCATCAATGCCAATCTGGAGTTCAGCAAGTAGTGCCCGTAATTGCCAAGACCGTGTATCACCGCCGGCAATAATAGCATGCGCATGCCAATAGGGGCTCGGTCTCGCAAAGCCTTCCGCCCGCATATGATCTCCCAATTTCAGGGAACAGTGCTTTTCATCCTCGAGCTCATCAACGTCTTTCGCCTGACATTCCTGGCGGTATTGCGCAAGACCTGCTTGCACCTGTGCAACCGCTTGAATACGACCACGCTCATGCTGCACGAAACGGCGCCAACGATCAGGATCTTCTTTCAATTTGATATTCTGAGCTAACCGAGCCTTGTAACCATTTAAGGCACGCTCTAACGAAGTCTGAAGCGCGTACGGCACGTCTTTTTGCGGTTCCATCCTAAATTCTTCCTAGATGCTCATCCATTAATGTTGGACGATGCCAACACGAAACCACTGCAATCATATGACCCCCCTCTGCATCTATCAAATAAATGGTGTCATTGATCCTTCGGACTGCCAATTCGTCCTTTATACTGCGCGATAGAACGACCTAAGTGCGCGGAGTTGTTTGCTGAACGCAGCAAATGTACCGTTTCCATCAGGCTGCTGTAATCATGGAGAGACATCACCACCACGACGCCTTCACCAGAGCCATTGATAACGATGGGCTCTGCGTCGTTAACAACCTGATCAAGTACGTTATTAAAATTGTCTCTCGCTTCGGTAAACGGGATTGTTTTCATAGGCCATCCGCTGATCGGTTAATCATTTGCGCTATTTTTTAGTGTTCTGCCGGTATCTCACTCGTCGTGTTCTGCCTACCCAGCACTCGCATGATCTCTACGTAGCCATTATTGATCTGATAGTAGATGCTATCCGCACCACATACGCAGCGCCGATAGCCCAACCGGACATGATCAACCATTGGGTAGGTTAATGGATTCTCTGCAATGGACTCGAATCTTCCAATCAATGCGTTGTAATACTTCTCGGCCTGAGCGTCGCCAAACTCCCGAACGCCAAACCAGTAAATCCGCGCAAGATCCATCTTCGCTTGTTTACTTATTTTATAGGTCATCCCGTCCTAATCCGTTTTTGATTTCCTGCAGTATCTCTGCCGGTGTCTGATCTGTGAAGCCGCTGCGTTCACCTTCAACAAGGCGCGCCCGAATCCACTCAACTTCCCGTTGGGCTTCCTGTTCTCTGAGCTGACGCTCACGAATCAGCTCGCGCAGCACTTCGCTTTCGTTGCCGTAATGCCCGGCACTGATCTGGGCTTTGAGCCAGGCATCCTGCTGATCGGTGACGGTAATGCTCTTTTTGACCATGGCCATAAAAAGGTTACTCCAATACTCTTTTATACTACTTAGTAGGATAATAGCGGTGACTTGATCGACGGGTCAATTGGCTGCAAACTAACCAAATCAAACGATTCGCATGGTTTGAACGATATGAACAAGATGACTGCCAATCAGGCAAAAACGCATTTCGGCGAGTTACTATTACAGAGTCAGCGGGAGCCGGTGCAGATCACCAAAAATGGCAAGCCAGCGGCAGTGGTGCTTTCGGCGGAAGATTACGCCTCGAATGAAGAACTGAAACTGCAGCTACTGCAATTGAGAGCGGTACAGGCAGAAAAAGACGTAGCGTCTGGCCTGACGACCGATGGCGATGCCTTCCTGAGCGAGTTAACGCAACAGGATTGACCCCTGCTCCCTACTCCCTACTGAAACGCTATGACTCATTACTCGCTCACGAATGCTGCTCAGGCAGACTTACACCAACTCAAGGTTTACTCAGATGAGCGCTGGGGAGTGCCTCATACGCGCGAATATCTGATGGCGTTGCGCACCAGCTTACAGACGCTCGCAGAGAATCCCGGAATAGGCAAACACCGCCCGGAGGTCAGTGCTTCAAGCTACAGTTTTCCGTTTCGTAGCCATGTGATTTATTACCTCAGCGCCGAAGCTGGGATCACGATATTTGCGGTGTTGCACAAACGGATGGTACCCGAAAAACATCTGAGGCCTGAAATCTGAGGTCTGCTGAGCTGGGCGCTTCTGGACTGGGCGCCCCTCAAGAGAAGCGCCCAATATTACTCAGCTGATCTGCGGAATAATCTCTTCCATCATGCGCTCGGCGTTGGCGGCAATGGTCAAGGCCGGGTTAGCCGAGCCGCTAGAGCCAGGAATCGCTGCGCCGTCGACCACGAACAAACCTTCTACCCCGTAGACTTTACCACTGAGGTCACAGGCACTGCCCATGGCAACACCACCAAGCGGATGCCAGGTGCCAAACCAGCCGGCTTCGTTCAGCTTACCACCGCCGGTCTGCACCATTTTTTCCATGGTGTGCACGAGGGCGTTGTGGGAGTTCTCGTTAGCGTCACGATCCCAGTTGAGTTTTATCTTGTCAGTCCAGCGGTTATAGGTCACGCGGGAGCTTTCGTCTGACACCACCATGCCCATCTGCAACTGCGTGAACTCACCCACGGCCGAGGTCGGCGAGTGCATAAAGCCAGTCAGTTTGTATGGGTTTTCGGTATCAAACGCGGCGATGGATGGTGGGCCACCCTGAATCGGTGCGGTCGAGGTGTTGATGTCATTACGGCCCATCAGTTCATCACCGTTGGTGCCCCACTCTGCACCGACCTGATCGTTGAGACCCGGAATATCGCCGCGTTCTTTGGCTCTCAACAGCAGACGCGTGGTGTGCAGTGAGCCTGCGCCCATGAAGAGATAGTCACACTCAATTACGTGCTTACCGGTGATTTTGCCTTTTTCGTCCAGCATGTCGCAGGTAACGCGATAGCCACCGCCACTGTTGGCGTGAATATCGGTCACAAGATGCTGCGGATTAATGGTGACGTTACCTGTCGCTTCGGCGTCAGCCAGATAGTTACGATCGAGGGTGTTTTTCGCACCGCTATTGCAGCCGAAGACGTATTCACCGACGGAGGCATACTGGGGCTTAGTGCCGTTCAGTTCTTCGCGGATCACGTCCCAGTCGAAGCTGACATGGCTGCGCACCACTTCGAGGCCGGCATCTTCGGCGCTCTGAATAAATTCGCGCTTGGCGGTGTAGTTCGGGTGATTCAGCACGTCGTCTGGGATCGGGCCACCGCTGATACGATCAAGTACGCGGGGGTAGTAGATCTGATCCATATCGGTGTACGACAGAAATGGCAGGGCATCTTCGAAGGCTTCGCGCTTTGGCTGCAGCAGTACACCACCGTATACGACAGAGCCGCCGCCTAAGCAGGCACCGCAACCGACAGCAATGGATGAATCGACAAAGTATTCCACCATGCCCATGGAACCCGGCAGCAGTGAGCTTGGGTTGGTCCAGAGAACGGTGTCGTTAATCTTCAGTGTGGAACCGGTTTCGGCCAGCGTTGGGTAACTGCCTTCACCTTCGTATTTCCAGTGTTTGCCACGCTCGAGCAGCATGGTCTGAATGCCCGCTTCGGCCAGGCGCAGTGTGGCAACTGAGCCACCAAATCCGGAGCCTATCACCAGCGCTTTGGTCTGCGAACGAGTTGTTCTGGTAAACCAGCCTGCATTGGCTGTTGGAGCAGTTGAGGCTGCAGCAGCGACACCCGCCGCGGCTGAGCTTTGTATGAACTTACGTCGATTCATCTTGGCCATTTTTATTCTTCTTTTTAGTTTTTCTGTGTACGAACGGTGCAATAGAGTTTCCACAGTTAGCCTGCTACGCGCAGATTACCCGCGCAATACGGGTGTGTAGCATCGGCTCGAATAGACCAAGAATTTGGAGGAATATGAGAAAAAGGGATAAAAAAAGGCCCGGCAGCCATTGGGGGAAACTGTCGGGCCAACTTCGGATCATTGGGGGAAGTACCGAAGGAAAAAGAACTACCCTTCGCGTTCAAGTGACCTCAATCACACTTAATCGCAGGAGGAATATTTTAACTATAGACCCTATTTTCAACTTTGCCGTGCGATCCATCACGTTTTAAGACAGATTTGTCATTATGTCTGTCTTTTAGCTTCATTCTGGCTATATCAGGTGTTCAACAACCCTGAAATGAATAATTTAACCGATACTTGGCCATATAAGACCGTTCTTACGACCTGTCTGGCCCGAAGAATCGTATACGTGAGCCCTGGCATAAGTGAGACTGGTCTGCCACGTAACACCACACTACAAAAATAAATATGGTGACGAAATGAAGCCTATCAATACCATGCGCTCTGCTCTTGCGGTCACGATGACTGCACTGGCGTCGGTCAGCTACGCTGACGAGCTGTGTAACCCAACCTCTCTGAATACCTGTGCTTTGCCATTCCCTTCGACTTACTGGATGGAAGACGATGCAATGAGCCCAACAGGTAAGACCATCCAGGTATCCAACGCCATGATCCGTCCAGAGATACTGGCTCAGTTGCCAGCGGATGAAGGATTTACTCCGGAAGGTATCTTTAATGGCGCCAGTGGTTTTTCCGCTGCCAGTGCCGCTGTTTTCGAGTTTAACAGTGCGCCAGATGCGGCCTCTCTGCCTGAGAATGGTGGCGCTGCCGTCGTCGCCATCGATCTGACTACCGGTAGTCAGGTTCCGGTTCGTGCCGTCATCAGTGAGTACTCACAATCCGATAAAGTGAATGGCACCGCACATGTGGTTGAGGTTTATCCTCAGTCTCGCTGGGAATACGGGCACGAAATCGTAGTGGCGATCACGACAGATCTGGATCTGGAGTCACCAGAAGCAGGCCTGGTATCGAAGATTTTATCTGGCACCGCAGATCAACGTGCCTATACACAGGATCTGATCTCTACTCTGACGGCCAACGGTGTAAATCCGTTGAGCGTACGCAATGCCACCCGCTTTCTGGTTCGCGATCGCGCAGAAGTGATCGAGCCTGTATTCAACGCCGTTGCTGATGTCCGTGATCGCGAACACCCAGTACGTAACCTCGACGTGACTTATAACTACACCAACCGCGACGTTGCCGCTCGTGTCGAAGGTGAAGTTCTGATTTACAACTACCGCATGAAAAACGGCACGAGCAACGTGGATTACGACGCCGAGCCTATGGAGCAGTGGGTTGAATTCCGTCTGACTCTGCCTGCAGCGTCGCGCGATGGTGCTGCTCCGGTTGCTCTGTATGCGCATGGTCTGGGCGCCAACAAGGAAAGCGATGGCATCGTCTCTACCATGAACGCTGAAATCGGCGTTGCTACCTTCTCGATTGGATTTCCAAACCACGGCGCACGAGGTGATGCGGATGGTGGCTATGTGTTGGCGAACGTCAGCACCGATAAGCTGGGTATCCCGGTGGGTATGATCAACCAGAACGCGATCGACTTCGCATCGGCGCATCGTGCACTGGAAACCACTCTGGCTGACATTGATGTAGTTGGCGAGAAAAGCTGGCGCAGCTGGTACGGCAACAAAGCCGATGGTGTTGCTGACATCGATTCAACTCAGGTCATGATGCAAGGTACTTCGCTCGGCGGCGTATTGGGTTCAACCTACGGCGCAGTCAGCCCTACTATCAAAGGCGGCGTATACCATGTGACGGGGGTAGGTGTGACCAGCATTCTGGCCAACTCGATCCTGTGGGTTCCTATGTTCTCGAATCTGGTGCCCTCTGAAGCGAATGGCGCAGAAGCTATTATGCTGCGTGGTGCAATTCAGCAAACGCTGGATCACGGTGATTCGATCAACTACATCGATATGTTCCGTCATCCACAGCTTGGTAATGAGGCTCGTCCACTGATGCTGACTAACGGTGCTGGCGACACGATCGTACCGAACTCAAGCAGTGTTGCTGCCGCTAACCTGGCTGATCTGCCGATTGTTGGCGAGCCGCTGTTCGATATGCCAAATGTGCGTGTTGAGAGCGACTTTGACGAGGATGGCTATGGTATCCGCCACTACAAGCCGGTTGTTGGAACCGTTCCTCTGATTTGGGAAGGTGAATTCGCTGAAGAAGCATCCCATGCCTCTGCGCACCTGATTTTTGCTCGCGCTTCGGATCGCCCTGATCAACAGGACTTCATCAAACGCTTTATCTTTAAAGACTGACGACCGAACCGTAAAAAAGGAGGCGAAAACCTCCTTTTTTACATAATACTCAAGAATTTACTCATTCCTGAGCAATAAACGGTGCATCCAGCCAGTGAGTCAGTTTGCTCTGTAGATCACCTAGCCCCTCACGGTTATGACTTGAGAAAGTCTGGACCGTAACAAGGTCACCCAGATCAGCAACGGCCTTTTTAACTTTGAGCAACGTCGTTTTCGCAGGCCCGCGCTTAAGCTTATCTGACTTAGTCAGAAGTATATGAACGGGCATACCAGCCTCTGCAGCCCAGTCAAGCATAGCGTTGTCGAAGTCCTTGAGAGGGTGGCGGATGTCCATCAGGAGAACCAACCCGCACAGCGCCTGACGACGATTCAGATAGGTTTCGAGCTCCTTCTGCCACTCATTCTTCTTATCGACCGGAACTTTTGCGTAGCCGTAACCGGGCAAATCGACCAAGGCCAGCTTACTTTCGCCAAGGCGGAAGAAGTTGATCAATTGCGTTCGTCCGGGAGTTTTACTGGTACGAGCCAGCTTCTTATTCGCCGTTAACGTATTGAGTGCACTGGATTTACCGGCGTTAGAACGCCCGGCAAACGCGACCTCACGGATGATGTCCGTCGGGCACTGGCTCAGTTTGGCAGCGCTCTTTTCGAACTCGGCATTGGTGTAAATCAAGGTTTCCTGAGCTGACATAAGGTATTGGTAATGACCGTCCGGAAAATAATGGTATATAATGAGCGCCCTTCAGCGCAGATCCTATTCTATCATAGAGGGATAATTCTGAAGTGGTGTGTTTGTCGGAAACCTGTGGCTATAACTAAAGAGAGAGATCAGACCATGAAAAAACTGACACTACTCGCGGCCCTGACCGCCACTTTGAGCGCCAACGTACAGGCGTTTGATGTTGAATCCAAATACACTCAGGCCTGTGCAGCCTGTCATATGATGGCAGTGGCTGGTGCACCTAAAGCGTTCGACGCTGAAGCATGGGCGCCGCGCCTTGAGAAAGGCATGGACACTCTTGTACAGAGCGTGACAAACGGCCTGAATGCGATGCCTCCACGAGGTCTTTGCATGGACTGTACTGCTGATCAGTACAAGGCTTTGATTGAATACATGTCAACGCCGAAATAACCGTACAAGTAACTAAGAACTATATCTGAAACTGGACCTGATGATGAAAAACCTGTTGATTAGCCTCATTCTGTCTGCCGGCCTCGTAACCGTCGCCCACGCGGGTGATGCCGAAGCTGGTAAAGCGAAATCTGCTACCTGTGCCGCCTGTCATGGTGCCGACGGTAACAGCATGGCGCCGACCTTCCCTAAAATCGCTGGCCAGGGAGAGCGTTACCTGATCAAACAGATCACTGACATCCGTGACGGTAATCGTCAGGCTCCAGCAATGATGCCTTTCGTAACAGGCCTGTCGGATGAAGACATTGCTGATCTGGCGGCTTACTTCGCTGAGCAAGTACCAACAGCTGGTGGAGCTAAAGAAGAGCTTGCCGAACTGGGTGAGCGCATCTACCGCGCCGGCATCGAAGAGAAAAACGTCCCAGCATGTCTGGCATGCCACGGCCCTGCAGGTAAAGGTGTTGAAGCGGCTGGCTTCCCACGCCTTGCTGGCCAGCATGATGTTTACACCTCTATGCAGTTGACCGCGTTCAGCAACGGCGAGCGCACCAACGATGGTGACAGCAAGATGATGCGTGACATCGCATACCGCCTGCATGCGAAAGAAATCGAAGCGGTTTCTTCTTACATCCAGGGTCTGCGTTAAGCAGCACTGAGAAGAAGGTGGCCTCGGCCACCTTTTTTTATGCCTGCGTTTCCTGCTGTGCAATTCGGATTGACAGAGCTTTGCACAGCCGGTCTGGTCGCACGCGGCCTTTCTGGGCAGAATAAATACTATCTAACATAATTAAACGGGAGCGATGATGCTTTCTTCTTTCAAGAAATGGATGGCAGCAGCCTTAGTAACAGTTGCATCTGTCGCATCGGCGGCAGATTATGAAGCTGGTAAGCACTATCGCGTACTGGAAAACCCAGTCGCCGTAATGCAAGACGGACAGATTCACGTCGAAGAAGCCTTCTGGTATGGCTGTTCACACTGTTTCAGCCTGGAATCAGTCATTGTTCCGTGGAAAAAGACTCTGGCGAAAGACGTGACCTTCTCACGTGTCCCGGCTATGTTTGGCCGTGCCTGGGTGGTTCACGCTCAACTGTATTACACAGCTGATGCCCTGGGTGTGCTTGATCAGGTGCACAGCGATATCTTCAATGCCATCCACCTTCAGAAAGTACGCCTTCTGACCAAAGAAGAGCAACGCGACTTTCTGATGACGAAAGCGGATGTTTCTGCGGAAGACTTCGATAAGGCTTACGAGTCATTCGCCGTGCGCTCAAAAATGACCCGTGGCGATAAGCGTGTTCGCGCATTCGAAATCAGCGGCGTGCCTACTCTGATTGTTAACGGTCAGTACATCGTCGATGCCAGCAGTGCCGGTAGTCAGGAAGATATGGTTAAAGTTGTCGACTATCTGATCGAACAGGAACGCAACCGCTAAGCGGCCGTGCCTGAGCTCACCTCTCTAAGGGCGTTCACTAAGCTTCCCTGCTCCCCCGAACGTCTGAGACTACTCACCTTCAATATGCAGGTCGGTATCCGCACTGGCGGATACCATCACTACCTCCTGCGCAGCTGGCAACACTTTCTTCCTTTTCAGGCGCGGGAATCAGCGTTAGATAACATCGCCGATCTGGTGAGGCCCTTTGATCTGGTTGCGTTACAGGAAGCCGACGGGGGCAGCTGGCGCAGCGGCCGACAGAATCAGATTCAAAGCATTGCCGAACTCGCGGGGTTCGACCACTGGCACCATCAGGTGAACCGCAATCTCGGTCGTTTTGCCCAGCATTCAAACGGCGTACTCTGCCGCAACCGCGCATTCAGTGTTGAGCGACACCCACTCCCCGGTTTACCGGGCCGGGGCATGATGATTCTGCGTTACGGCGACCCTGCAGATCCGCTGGTAGTCGCAGTTACTCACCTGGCTTTACGCAAGCAAACGCAGTTCAGTCAGATCAGCTATCTTGTTGATGCGCTCGCTGATGCGCGCAAGGTCGTCATCATGGGAGACCTGAATCAGGAGAGCGAATGGCTCCTCCAGCAAAGCCCACTGAAAAGACTGAACCTCCACCCTGTTGTCGATGAACTGCCAACTTACCCCAGCTGGCAGCCGGCGCGCGGCATTGACCATATTCTGGTCAGCGACAGCATTCCATTGCACCGCATTGCGGTCATTGACCATCCACAGTCAGATCACCTACCGGTTGCCGCCGAAATAGGACTGTAAAAGTCCGTATCTGCCCAGCGGACAGTCCAAACGCGACTATACTCAGGACACAATCATCTGAGAATCGTCTTCGGGAAGTAGTATGGCGGTAACAAAGCAGGGGCCCTCCGATCTTCAATGGAGGGATAAGTACCTCACCCTCAATGAAAAATACGACAAACTCAAGCTTCAGGTAGGCACACGCAACGAGCAGTTGCGGCGTGGGCTAGTGCTGGTATCCCTGTTGGCTGAAGGGCAGTCTGATCCTCTCGACCGGACTCTGGCAGATCTTCGCGAGTCTATGCGGGGCTCAACCAGCGACCTGAACAAAACGATGAATCTGCTCAATGGCCAGATAAAAGAATACGATCTGAGCCAGGCAGAACATTCAGCCGCTCTCGCTGAGAAAATCAGTCTGATGGCTGAAAAACTGTGTCACTGCCAGATACCTAAGAAATTAGTGAACGAAGTTCGTGCGTTGCGCAAAGCTGCGCCAGATGCTCTCAATAACTGGCAAGGCTACTCCCACCAGCTTGAGGGTTGGGCTGGCGTCCTGTCGACGCTGGTAACCCTCGATGAGGGTTCGGGCGATACCGGCAAGGGCCCTTGGTGGAAAAAGGTCTTTTCAAAAGAGAATACTTCCACAGAAGCCGCTGAAAAGCCCGAGCTTCCTGAAGCAGCCATCACTGCCGATGATACCAGCGGCAGTGACGAGCCAGCAGAACCCGGCTTCTCGACGATTGCACGAGAAGTCGCCAGCGCACTGAATGGGCTGATATCACGGCTGGTCGTACCAGAGCGACTGCGCCAACGCTCTGACGAGCTACAGAAACGCCTTGATGACGGTTTGCACTGGTATGAATTTGTCAGCCTACTGGAAGATACCTCCCAGTTCCTGCTCGACTGCCTGGGCTCCGGGCAAGAGGAATTCGAGCGATTTCTTCATAGCCTGGATCAGCGCCTGCAAGCTATTCAGACCATGGTATCAGACGCCAATTCTGGGCAGACTGACCGTGAAGATGCCCGCACAAACCTCGAAACCATGGTCAGGGATCAGATTGATGACATCCGCGGCGTGGTAAACGGTCTCGGTGATCTTGGTGAGCTGGGCTCCAGCGTAAGAGAGCATCTGACCAACATCGTCCGGGCGATGGAGCACTATCAGGAAGTCGAGTCACAGCGTGAAGCGAGACTGGCAGAGCAGCTTGAAGTCCTGCAGAACCGGCTATCAGAGATGGAGGCCGAGGCATCTCAGGCTCGCCAGATCATTGAAGACCAGAAGAAACGTGCGACGCTGGATCACCTTACAGGCCTGCCAAACCGTGCTGCCTATGAAGTTCAGCTTGGCGAAGAACTGATGAAGCGCAGCCGCGGTGGCAGGTCGTTATCATTTATTATCTGTGATGTTGACCACTTCAAACAGATTAATGACAACTACGGCCACATCGCAGGGGACAAGGTGCTGCAACTGATCGCCAGCACGCTAAAGAAGAACCTGCGGGAGGCAGACTTTATCGCACGCTATGGCGGTGAGGAATTTGTCATTCTGCTGCCCGGTACTCCGGCAGATGCCGCGGCCGGGGTCGCAGAAAAGCTACGGGCCAGCATCGAAGCCTGCCCATTTAATTTCCGTGGTGAACGTGTGTCCATAACCATGTCATTTGGCATCAGTGAGTTTCGAGCGCTGGAGTCCACAGAGATGGTCTTCGAGCGAGCGGACAAGGCACTCTATGAGGCTAAAAAGTCGGGCCGCAACCGCGCTGTGATCGCCTGAAAGCGAAAGCCATAGTGAAGGTGCAACTTTGCCAGCCCAGCAGGCATCAGATATAGTTCGCCGCTGGAATTCTGGAAGGTTTAAGTGTCATGTGTGGAATCGTTGGTGCCGTCGCACAGCGCGATGTTGTTGAGATCCTGCTCGAAGGTTTACGTCGCCTTGAGTACCGCGGGTATGACTCTGCAGGTGTCGCAGTCATCAATGAGTCCCAGAACCTGCGGCGCGTCCGCCGCATGGGTAAAGTGAAAACTCTGGCAGATGCCATCGCCGAGTCGCCGACGCCTGGTGGAACAGGCATAGCCCATACCCGCTGGGCAACACACGGCGAACCCTCTGAAGATAACGCACACCCGCACATGTCGGGCGACATTGCAGTCGTTCATAACGGCATCATAGAAAACCACGAAAAACTGCGTAAAGAGCTGCAGGATCAGGGTTACACCTTTACCTCCCAGACAGACACCGAAGTCATCGCCCACCTTGTTGAGCGCGAACTGCGCGATTCAACCAGCCTGCTGAATGCGGTCATGGCGGCCCGATCACTGCTCGAGGGCGCATACGGCATGGTGGTAATTAACCGTACAGACCCTGAGCGTATGGTTGTTGCGCGTTCAGGGTCGCCTCTGGTGGTAGGGCACGGCATTGGCGAAAACTTTATCGCCTCAGATCAGTTGGCCCTGCTTCCGGTTACCCGTAAGTTCTCCTATCTGGAAGAAGGTGATGTTGCAGAGATTACCCGTACAGAAATCCGCATTTTTGATGCAGGTAACGAACCTACAACCCGCGAAGCTCATGAGTCCGACGTAGAGCACGACGCTGGCGACAAAGGTGAATTCCGCCATCACATGATGAAGGAAATATACGAACAGCCGGTTGCGATCGCGAATACTCTGGAAGGCCGCTTAGTCGGCGGGAAACTCAATCTCGAGTCCCTCGGAGATCTGAGTAATATCGACCAGGTTCAGATCATTGCCTGTGGTACCAGCTACCACGCTGGCATGACAGCCCGCTACTGGATCGAAGAGCTCGCCGGCATTGCCTGTAACGTCGAAATTGCCTCAGAGTTCCGTTACCGGAAATCAGTTGTGCGCCCTAATAGCCTGCTGGTTACCATCTCACAAAGCGGTGAAACAGCCGATACTCTGGCAGCGCTGCGACTCGCGAAAGAAACCGGCTATGACCGCACGATTACCATCTGTAATGTGCCCGGTTCCTCCCTGGTCCGCGAGTCTGATATGGCTCTGCTTACCCGGGCAGGCGCAGAAATAGGTGTGGCCTCGACCAAAGCCTTCACCACCCAGCTGACCGCACTGATGTTGCTGACAGCGGGTCTCGGACGCGCAAACGGCATGAGCAAGGAAAGTGAAGGCCGTATCGCCGAAGCCCTGCTGAAGCTGCCAGCCCTGATTGAAAAAGCCATCGGCATGGATGGTGCTATTAAAGATCTCGCCGAGCATTTCGCAGAAAAGCATCATGCCCTGTTTCTGGGACGTGGTGATCAGTATCCGATCGCTATGGAAGGCGCCCTGAAGCTGAAGGAGATCAGTTATATCCACGCCGAGGCCTATGCCGCAGGTGAGCTTAAGCACGGCCCTCTCGCACTGATTGATTCAGAAATGCCGATCATCGTTGTGGCACCCAACAATGAGCTGATCGAAAAGCTGAAGTCGAACATTGAAGAAGTTCGTGCCCGCGGTGGTGAACTGTTTGTTTTTGCCGATGAGAAACTCAGCATCAGACCAGAAAGTAATATGAAGGTTATGAGCGTGCCGCATTGCGATGACATTATCGCCCCTGTCCTCTATACATTACCGCTGCAGCTCTTAAGCTACCATGTGGCTGTTATCAAGGGCACCGACGTCGACCAGCCGCGGAACCTGGCGAAATCTGTCACAGTGGAGTGACCAGCGAAATTCTGGCCGCTTAGAATTCCCAGCTCAACTCTGTGTTGAACCGGTACTGCTGGTAATCAGCGATGACCAGATTTGATCGGTACAAATCCCGCCCCACTTGACCGTGCAATGAGAAGCCCTTGCCGAGAGGCCAGTCAACGCCGGCCTCAACCCGAAAACGGTTATCCTGCCGGCGCTCACCGATATCCTGCCAGACAGATTCATACTCGCGTACCTCCCAACTACCCTGCAGGCGATAAGCGATATCGTTGGGTCGATACTTCCAGCGGAGGCGCGTATTGAACGACTCATACCCAAATGGTGCGACGGTTGTGTCCTCGTTGCGGTAAATTGTGCGCAGCGACAGATAATTTCGTGTCCTGCTTAACAGCCAGTATAGGTTTGCTCGAGCACCGAGCTGTTTTGCATCGCGCTCAGGATAAAGCATAAAACGCTTGTCCCCGATATCCAGTTGTGCGCGCACATAGAACTTCCGGGTGAAGAAATACCCCAGAGCCGGACTTAAACGACGAATCTGCATAAATGGCTTTCCCTGAAGGTCTGCACGGGCCATCAACACAACCATGTCCGACGTATAATCTCCGCGATTCACGCCTACTCTGATGAACCCAGTGTGCAAATCGGTATCGAACTCAACCGCCTGCTGCCACCGGGTGGCGCTGTAATCATAGCGAGCCTGCCAATCGACGGGACTGCTAGAATCAGAATCCCAGCCGATATAGGCGCCCGCACCCCATGCCCAGTCACCCGAATTCTGCGTGGTGGTATCGGCTTCGGGCAGGATATTGCTGTCATATTCCGCCTGCGCGGAGGCTCCGAACTCCGGAGAGGCCATGGCATCACCACCCTGAACCAAGGCCAGAACGCAGAAAAAGACAGCCACTGATGCGACTGTCTTTATGTTGTGGCGGATGACTGTACTTTTCACCTCAGAAGCGACCTCTCATATCAGTCGTCGTCATGATCATCCTCGTGATCGTCGTATTCATGATCTTCCCCAGCCTCGCTGGCAACGATGACGCTTCCGTCGTAGATACCCTCCACTTCAAAGTAGGTGCCGGTCTGCAGAGATGCCAGGTCAATCTGACTCAGTGACGACATATCCACCGTAATTCCGAGCATGGTGACAGTCCCAGCAGCTACATCAACGGCAGTCACGGGCGCGGTGATTTTCACCTCTGTATCATCCTCTTCGCGCTCAAGCTTCAGGGCGCGGTATGTGCCATCGGCTTCTATGGTCAGGAGGACTTCAACGTAATCACCCACAGCGACTGAGCTGAGGTTGAAGTAATACTCTTCGTCACGTTCATCCCTGACCCTTGTCGAGGTATTCACGACAGCCTCAACACCCATCACCGAAATCGTACCATCGCCCACTGCCGTAACTGGTCCTTCCAGCTCAAGCTTTACAGCAGCCTCGAAGTCAATTTCAGCGGCGACCAGTGCACCATCCGCATTAAATGAACCTTCTACTTTCACTTTAGCATTCAGCGCCAGATCGGAGACCGAACCATCGTCGAAGCGGGTTGACGAGTTAAACACAACGCTGGTGCCATTCACCGTCATGGTTCCGGCCGCGGCATCGAGATCCGAGACAGCACCGTATACTTTAATTTCGCCGTCATGATCATGGTGCATGTCTTCCTGCTCGACCTTGCTGGCGACGAGAACGCCGGCCTCCAGTTCACCTTCTACCTCAACAAGCATGCCGTTCGCCAGGGCGGCATCATCAAGTTCAAGCGTCGCAACGCTGCTGTAATCGATGGTCAGGCCGCCAATGGCGAATGTCATGGCCGTATCATCAAGCCCACTGATATTTCCGCGCAACTCAATTTCAGTGCTGTCCTCCAGCTCAATAAACGACGCCAGCACACTGCCATCGCCGCTGCGTGAACCACTGACTTCAATGTATTGACCAACCGCCATGGTATCGAGGCTTGTGCCACTGAAGACGGTCATAGCGTCTGTGGTAATTGTCTGACCAAGAACCACCAGGGTGCCGGCTGCCAGGTCGATGGACTCTACCGGACCACGGATATCGGCCTCATAGCTGATGCGGCTGGCAACACCTTCACTGCCATCGTCAGAACCCTCAACAATAACCCGCTGGCCAACGCGCAGTTCGCTTTCGACACCGGAGCGGTCGTTTATTTCAAATTCGGTATTACTGCTTTCATAGTGAACGCCGTCAACAATGACACTGCCGAAACCATCGACGGTACCGACCACAGTCCGGTCCTCTGCAGCACTGCTGCCAGATGATGAAGAACCACCACTGCCGCACGCGACAAGAAGAACCGAAGATGAAAGCAGTAGCGCTGGAAAGACGATTTTGTTTTTCATGACATTACCTCGTTAAGCTGAGTCTTCAGAACAATGGCTGCACCCGAGCACACCCATGTTGTTCCGTTATCTGGTTTAACGAGCTATCCGGAGATTTATTCCCCGCTCGAGGTCATTATTTTGTCAATGTTGAGTAAGCCGAACCCAAAGGTGTCATCGAAACCCGGTTCACCGAGGTCAATTGCCGAGTCTTCGTACTGCTGAACACTGTGCCCCTGAGCCAGAACTGCACTGGCGAGTGCAGAGGCAACCGATGTTCCGTCTTTGATCGCAAATCGCTGATCCGGTGCCGCCAGACGAAGACCTACCCCTAAGGCAGAAAACTGCACATGTTGCCCGCGCACGGCGCGAGTGTAGACAGCCATGTCTGTATCGACCGCCGTGACTGCAATCACGCCTGGCTGCGCCGCGGGATAACGGGGAAAAGCAGCCGCACCATCATTGCCCACCGATGCCACAATGCGAATTCCGCGCAGTAACATCTGCTCAATGGCGGCGCTCAGCATACGGTTCGGAGGCCCGGACAACGAGAGATTTATCACGTCTGGCCGGACTCCAAGGAGCCAGTCCAGACCGCGTATCAGATCGGCTGCCGAGGCTACCACGGCACCTCGGGCGCTGCGCCCGAACACAACCGCATTGTAAACCTCACTCTGCTCAAGGATTCCGCAGGAGCGACTGAATACGGTGGCAATCGCGGTACCGTGACGATAATCAGGCCGGCTATCCGGCGGGATAAACATTCGTTGCTCAACAGGAGTGTCGGTAAAGCACTCGTGCAACTGATCTATCGAAGAATCCATCATGCCTATCCGGAGAGCCACCGGAGACGGACGGTCAATCCCCATATAAGATGCGGCTTCGAGAGGCAGAAGTCCTCCGTCGCTGTTTTTGGTGCCGTCACTGGCCGCTTTTCCGGCCTTCTCCACCGGGCCATCCAGTGTATACAGGTGGTTTAATTCAGCAGATGGTGGGCGGTCTTCGTCGCCGAAGGTCACCAGCAGCTGACCGAGGCTCTCCAGCTCCTCGACAGACTGGATATCCACGCCGGCATTGCGAAGTGTCTCAAGTTCTTCAGCATCAACAAGTTCAATGTACTCATCCGGCACGGACAATACCTCAAGGTCATCGAGACGCTCATCCAGCTCTGCTAGTTGATGGACGCTGTCCAAGCGCTCAGGAAGGCGCTGCTCCAGCCGCTCCATATTGTCTTCAAACCGATCCTCGAAGGCCTCCTCCAGTTCATCTTCAAAGTCATCATCTTGATCTTCGCGCTCACCGAACATATCTTCGAGGCGATCTTCAAGATCATCATCAATATCGTCGGAATGGCCGAATCTGGCCTCAAGACGATCCTCGAGTTCGTCTTCGGCTTCATCAAAGTCATCCTCTTCCCAATCGTCATCGTCGTCTCTTTCATCCAACTGATTTTCGACAGAATCCTCATGGTCCTCTTCGAAATCATCGTCGCTGGCATGGCACAGGCCGATGGACAGGATCAGATAAATAAAAAGCGTTAAGCAGGTTATACGTCGCAAAGCACACACCGGTTGGTTACTCTCTATTTACTATAACGAAGAAATTGAAAATTTATTTCCTCACATAGGGAATAAAAGGCAGGGAGTGTCGTTAATAACAATATGAAGGCACAGGAACACGAATTCCGTCAGCGCTTGCTGACCATGCTACCCAAGCTGCGACGCTACTGTAATGCGCTGACCGGGGACATGCACAGCGCTGATGATCTGCTGCAGTCCAGCGTGGAAAAGGCGCTGCGCCGGTGGCAGCAATACCAACCCGGCACTGAATTTGAGCGCTGGATGTATCGCCTGTGCCGTAATCACTGGATCGATACCATGCGAACAGAAAAAAACAGCGATGAGCTTACTGACGACCTGATGGTCACCAATGAAGGCGATAACCCGGAACAACAGGCTTTGACTCAGGCCGCTCTGGGGCAGATGCAGGTTCACTTCAACGCCTTAAGTGAGGGGTTAAGAATGGCGTTGTATCTCGTTGCTGTCGAAGGTCGCAGCTATCAGGAAGCCGCCGATATTCTGGATGTTCCTTCAGGTACGGTAATGAGTCGTTTAGCACGCGCGCGCAAGCATCTGGCCGAAGCCAGTCAACGTTGAGGTAATGACGATGAACAGAATCTCTGAGGAAACCTTATCTGCCTATATTGATGGTGAGCTCTCTTCGAATGAGCGTCTTGCGGTAGACCAGGCTCTGGCTGATTCACCAGACCTGCGGGCTGAACTGAACGCTCTTAAGTCTGCCGATGAGATAGCGCGGGCCGCATTCATTCCTGTCGATGAAGCCCCAATGCCCGCAGGGCTGGAAGCGCTTATCAGGAGCGACTCTGCAGAGCGGACAGACCCTGAAGACAACGTCGTGCCACTACCAACGCGCTCACTACAGCAGCCGCAACGCAACGTTATGCGGCCTGCAGCCATCGCCGCAAGTGTCGTCCTGTCTGCCGTACTTGTATGGCAGACAGGTCTGCAGTCACCAGCGCATCCCGCTCAACTGGCGGTCGCACCGGCACTTACCACAGAGGCATCGGGCTACGTCGAGCAAGGGGACGATTGGCGTATGGAAATCCTGGCTACCCGCGAGACGGCTGAAGGCGATATCTGCCGGGATCTTATGCTGCATACGCCGGAACATTCGACTGAATACAGCGCTTGTCTGCAATCTGACCAGTGGCAATGGCAGCAGCATCAGTCCACACCGGGCTACGTCACCGCCACTGCCGGCAAACCCGCAGGAGTGATGACAGCGGCCGAGGAAAAAAACTGGCTTGAGCGTCAGTGATCAATCCCGGGTCAGCAACGCCAACGTTGCCTGCTCATCGGCGGACAGTAAGCCATCCGGCTGCTCACTGAGTTGCTTACGCAGATTCCGGATCGTTCTGCCTTGCTCATAAGCTTTGATAATCGCCGGATGAATATAACTCTCCCGGCAGATGGCAGGCGTATTCCCTAACCGCTCTGCTACATTTTTTACCGCCCGGACGACTTCTGAGGTGGTGAGTTTTTCTTCGTCCTGAGGGCCTGCCTCAGCAAGCGCGACGGCCATCAGCAGCGTACCCGCCCAGGTGCGGAAGTCCTTTGAGGTAAAGTCTTCACCCATGATCCGGCCAATGTATTCATTCAGGTCTGTTGAGGTAAATTTCTGACGCTCACCATCCGGTAAGGTCACGTCAAACAACTCGTAGCCCGTCATCCCCTCTAGCTCATGCAGAAGATCGCAGACGGCCTCGTCTTCAATGATCCGACGCTGCTCCTGCCCCGACTTCCCCTGGTACTCAAAGACGATGGACTCGCCGTGGGATGTCATATGACGATTTCTCAGCGTCGTCAGGCCATGACTCTGATTCTGTTCGGTGTAACGTTGGCTCCCGGGCCTGAAGAACGCCTCATCCATCAAGCGCACCATGCCCGCCAGGACCGCATCCGCGTTTACCGGCCGCTGGTTGATATGTTGAGCCGTTACGCGCCGCATAGTTTCCAGCTGCTCACCAAAACGCAGAATTCGCTGAAACTTACGCTCCGCCGCTTCGGCTGCCCAATCCGGGTTGTAGATATATTGCTTACGTCCCTGCGCATCACGACCCGTCGCCAGTACTTTCGCATTTCTGTCGGTATTGATCTCAACCTCTTCCCAGGCTGGAGGAATGGCCAAAGACTTCACCCAGCGTTTCAGGCTGGCATTACGTACCGTCTCACCTGTTTCATCCTGATATGTGTAGGTTTTTCCGTGCGGTTTCCGATAGATATACGTTGCCATGGCCGTGCCTTTGAGGATTTATGGCATTCTATGCGCCTTGCCTGAAAAGGGCACGCGGGTAACAATGCCTGAGACCGAACTGTGGAAAATCCCATGTCAAAGATGACCAGACTGACCTCGCTTATTCTGACCTCCCTGCTGGTCAGCGTTTTTGCCAATGCTGAGCCGCGAGCGCAAACACCTGAAGAAGACGCGATCCCAGAGCCAGTGATCGTTCTCAGTGAACTGACCGGCAATATTATTCTGAAGAATGGCGAGTCACCCGAAACATCGCTCCAGCTGCTGATCGAGAATGAATCGGACGAAAGCTATTCCGGGGTGATAGGTTTTGCGGGTGCTGATGCTCAGGAGATCGCTATTGCGGCTGGAGAGTCGACCACCATCTCATTGCCAACATCACCGCGCCACGCAGGAAAGATCGACCAGATTCAAAAAGCTGAAGTCGACCTTTCATTACTTTTAGATAATGCACCGGCCCCGGCCATCAGCTCGGTCGATATAGATATCCAGATTCCTGAAGCCGCTTATCCGATGATCCGTTCAGAACCGCCGGCGATGGAAAAGTCAGCAGAGGAAGAGTTTCAGTACGAATATTACGCTCGCTCTCAGCAGTTACAGCCGATCAAATTCACCTATAACCCCGGCCCGGTGAACCTTCAGGTTCGTAAAACCGTATATCCGATCCCAGTAGAAACCGGGCCTGTCGAAATCAGTATCGAAGTAGTTAACCACGGCTCACAGGCCACCAGCGAACTGATTCTCAGGGATGCACTCGACGATACTGATTTCAGCGGCGCAGGCGATAACTTCACTCGTTTTGTATCTGAAGACGGCACAGAATTGATATGGGAGCGGACGCTGGAACCGCTGGCGCCCGGCGAGCGTCGCCGGATTAACTACACAGTTACGGCAAAATACGCAGTCGGCGATAAACAGCTGCCCGCAACGACCGTCATAATGGACGATGAGCTGACTGGCCTGAGTAATAAAGTCTGGCTACCGAAGTGGCATTAACACAAACATAATTTTCTCTCACGCCCCGGCTACACGTAGCAGGGGCGTTACCCCACTGTTCTGTTTTGTAGCCACCCACCAGTTACGAAACTCTTGTCGTGTTAGACAAGTCACCACGGCAACACAAATCCATACAGGCTGCTTCACTGAACATACCTCCTCCCAGCCGAGAATTTGCGTATGTTCAGACAACTCATCCCAACAGGTGCTGCGCTTGCAGCGATTTTAATCACCAGTGGCTGCTCCAGCAGTAGTGGTAATTCTGACGATCCAGACAACAGCGACGGCAGTGGAAATGTCTCACTAGAAGGTAAAGCCGCCGATGGCTACCTTGCAGGGGCACGTGTTTGCCTCGACTTAAATAATAATGCGAGCTGCGACGATGGCGAGCCGACCACGACGACCAGTGCCGGTGGTGGTTATACCCTCGAAGGTGTGACGCAGGAACAGATCGCGAATTCACCCATCGTGGTTGAAATTATCGTGGGTGAAACCATCGATGAAGATAACCCAGGTGAAACCATTGATAAGACCTATACCCTGACCGCACCCGCTGGTTCAGCGTTTGTCAGCCCGCTGACGACAATGGTGCAGAACGAAATTAAAGAAAATGGACTGAGCCCGGATGAGGCTAAAGCCAGTATTCAGGCAAGACTAGGTACTGAACTTGACCCGACTGAAGACTATGTCGCGGGCTCTGATGACGGCACCAGTGGAGAGGAGTTTCAGCGCCTGCACAAGGTTGCCCAGGTCACTCGTGCTGTCATGCAGAAGAACATTGAGCTGGTTAATACAGTGGTCAACGAAACCGGCGTGTCTCAGGAAGACCTGACCGCTCTGATTGTAGAACAGGTACTGGAAGCACTCGACGATATTCAGCAAGCGATTGAAACCGCTGGAGACGGTTTCGACGCCGATGACCTGGCAGGCTCCGATGACCTTCAGAGTACCCGTCTGGACCCAAGCAAAGTAGAAGAACAACTTGAAGAACGCCGCGACCGCCGCGCAGCTACCGCGGCAAATCTGGCCGGCTTACTGACGGATGGAGATGGCCTTAATTTCTTCGAGGCGTTTGAAGAAGAAGGCGCAATGATGTTCGGCTATGGCAATGTCCAGGCTGATGGTGAAGGGGTTATTTCCATCACTCAATATGGCTATGACACACAGGGCGACAGTTGGGTAGCCATGTCTGACGAGGGAAATCAGCAACAGGATTGTCTGCTCGGCAATGGTGAGTGGCGTTGTTTCGCACAGGATAACGAATCCGTGTCAACCGATGGTAATAACGTACGTATTCTGCGCGGTGGCCTGAGTTTCGCCGAGGAAATTATTTCTGGTGAACAGATCAACCTGGAAAATAAGCGCATTGGTGCCTATCTGGAGCATGAGTATCAGGCAGTCATTGATCCTGCAGTGACATTCGACGATACCGCCCTGGGCTATCTGCTGACCTTTACCCGCAGTCAGGATACGTATGAGCTGTACAAAGACAATGTAGAGTCAGTCGGCGACTGCTGGGATGGAGAGGTTATCGAGGGTAATACCTGGTCACCGACCGATACCTGGTGCAACAACGTCTTTGTCCACACAGGCGATGGCAATCATGAAACAGATGGCGATGCAGCAACCTCTCTCTCGCAACTGATCAGCTCAGCAGCCGCAAGTAATCCACAATATCGAGCAGACCTGGGAGGCATCGACCTGTATGGCGATGACAATCAGCACGTTGTAGAGCTGGTTTCTGGTGGCACGGCGAATCTGTATCGTATCGAACGCAGCAGCATGGGCGAATCGGAAAGCCTGATCGCTGCTGGCTCAACGAGCTGGCGCCTGTCGACGGTAGAAACAAAAGAAGTGCTGGTCATCGACCTGCCTGCGGATATTGCACTGCGCAGTGATTACGACCGCGGAGCGAAGCCCTTACTTGCAGTTGTCGATGGCTACGTACGCGCGGGTGAGATGATGCCTGCCGGCGGCCGCAGCGACAAACAATGGGTATTTAATGGGAACGCACGCGAACAAATTAAAGCAGCATTCGACTATACCCTGTTGGATGAGCTCACGGCCTGCGATATCGCTGATAACGAAGACTCTTCTTTTGCTGACTTCGACAGAGCTGCGACCGACTGCAGCGCGGTATCGTTCACCTCTGGGGATGTGGCCGGAAAGTCATTCTTCTTCGGTGATGGTGCCTTCAGCTTTACCCAGGACGGCAACGGCCTGTATCAGGGAGAAATCAATGATGGGGACTTTGTCTCACTCGGCTTCACCTGGACCATCAACGACGTCGGCTACCTCATTCTCAATACTCAACATACCGATGATGGCGTGACTCAGTACCTGAGAATGAACCTTGCCAAAGTTGAACTGAATGCTCGTCAGATCAGCGTTGTCAGCTTTGGACAGGATACTGAAGACAGCAGTGCACTCGACAGCGCAACTGGCGAGGTGAATGGAGAGGTATGGGACGTCCGCTAAAAGTGCGCTGGCAATAGCTGGTCCGACACGTCTCAGAGCCCCGGTAATACCGGGGCTTTTTAGTTTTAGAAGGGGAAAGTTCGTATCAGAACAGATTCATCAGGCTATCGAGTGTATCCTGCCCTCGTTTTTTGGATTCTTCCGGAGAGGTTTCTGACTTGCCTTCCCATTCGATATCATCAGGCGGAAGCTCATCCAGGAAACGGGAATGTGTGGTATCCGTGGCTTCGCCGTACTGTCTGCGCTTACCGGCATAGGTCAGCGTCAAAGTGCGCTTAGCGCGTGTAATACCCACGTACATCAGGCGACGTTCTTCTTCAATCGTGTCTGCTTCGATGCTGTTACGGTGTGGCATAAGCTCTTCTTCCATGCCCATGATATAGACATGCGGGAACTCCAGACCTTTCGAAGCGTGCAGTGTCATCAGTTGCACCTGATCGTTCTCGTCCTCTTCGCTCTGCTGCTCCAGCATGTCGCGCAGAATGAGCTTACCGACCGCATCTTCAATGGTGCACTCGTCGCCCAGCTCATCCGCCTTGTCGATCATTTTCTGAATCTGATCAACCAGGAAGTAAACGTTCTTCATACGTCGCTCAGCTTGGTGAGGCGTTCCGGAGTTCTGGTGCAGATAGCCTTCGTAATCGATGTCGTCGATCATTTCTTTGATGGCAGCAACAGGATCATCTGTGTAGGCATTGCGGGTGATACGCTCCAGCCAGTGACCAAAACGACGCAGGCGATCCAGAGCCTTTGGCATCAGTACCTGCTCCAGCCCCATTTCGGTCGTTGCGGCAATCATGCTGATATTGCGCATCGCTGCATATTCGCTGAGTTTCTCGATCGTGCTGGGCCCGATTTCACGGCGCGGTGTATTCACTACACGTAAAAATGCAGCATCGTCTGTCGGGTTAATCAGCAGGCGTAAATACGCCATGATGTCTTTGATTTCATTACGCCCGAAAAATGACTGACCGCCGCTCAACTTATACGGCACCTGATAAGCCTGTAGCTTCATCTCAATCATGCGCGATTGATGATTACCACGGTACAGCACGGCAAAATCACGATAGGTGCCGCCGTAGCGCAGGCGTCGCTCGACAATTTCGGTAGCGATACGCTCTGACTCAACCTCGTCATTCTTGCACTTAAGAATTTTGATCGGATCGCCATACCCTTGATCAGACCAGAGCTTCTTCTCGAATTCGTGAGGGTTATTATCAATAACAATGTTCGCCGCGTTCAGAATGAGGCCCGTAGAGCGGTAGTTCTGTTCAAGCTTGATCAGCTTCAGTGACGGGAAATCTTTTTTCAGTAACGACAGGTTCTCCGGCCGCGCACCGCGCCAGGCATAAATCGACTGGTCATCATCGCCTACCACCGTCAGGCCATTGCGGTGACCCACCAGCAGCTTAACCAGCTCGTACTGCGAGGTGTTGGTATCCTGATATTCGTCCACCAGCAGATAACGGATCTTTTTCTGCCAGCGGGTCAGAACCTCTGGGTTATCCCTGAATAAGATGGTTGGCACCATAATGAGGTCATCGAAGTCGACAGCGTTGTATGCTTTCAACATACGCTGATAAACGCTGTAGGTCTGAGCGACCAATACTTCCTGCGGGCTAGCGGCCTTATTAATTGCCTGCTCAGGCGTGATCAGGTCATTCTTCAGGTTGGATATTTCGTTCTGAACCATGTCCAGCATATCGCCGTCATCACCGTGCTCACGGTGCATCACGTCACGAATAATGCCTTTGCAGTCGTCCTGATCGAGAATAGAGAAGCCCGATTTATAACCTGCGGTACTTAGTTCCTGACGGATAATGCCGAGGCCCAGGTTGTGGAAAGTCGACACGGTAAGCCCGCGGGCACCGCCGCGCCCGGTGAGCTGCATCACACGCTCTTTCATCTCTTTGGCAGCCTTATTGGTAAAGGTTACCGCCGCAATGTGATGAGACTTAATTCCACAGGCATCGATCAGGTAAGCAATTTTGCGGGTAATCACACTCGTCTTGCCAGAGCCCGCACCCGCGAGCACCAGCAAGGGGCCATCAATATACTTGGCGGCTTCTCGTTGACGGGGGTTGAGCTGACTTAAATCGACCACGGATATACCTCTGAAACAGGCTGGAGATTCTACCAGCATTTACCTCGAAGGAGACACCACTGCCGAACGCTGGAGAAACAAAGTCAGGGGTGAAAATAATGGGCCAATCCAGACACATTTCCGGCCATTCATTCGCGAAGCCGCATTCTCTCTTCTATATGTCATAGGGCGGATTATTTTTGGGGTACACCGTTTCAGGATGAGCCAGAGAATGGACACCGAACAACCGATGCTACTTGCGCTGGGTACTGACAGCCCGATGCCTGATTTTCTGACAGACTGGCTGAGTCAGGAAACCGCACACCAGAAAAACGCACTGCGCGTAGGAATGCTGGACGCGTTTATCCCCGTCCCAGAGGGGCATATGGTCGTCATCACGGTGCCACATGGTGACCCGGAGCAACGCGATCGGGTTCAGGAGGTGACTCTTCAGGTACCGACGCTACTGATCGGGTTCGCAGACGAACGGGCCTTCTACCCTGATGCCTGCGTCTGGATCGACGCAGATCACCTCACGCCTCACGCACTCAAACACGGATTGACTGAGCTGAGGGCTTGCGTTGCTGGCCAGTTACGCCCGTTACTTGCTCGCCAGAACTGGATGCTGCAGTGTCGCAGCCTTCTGGAACGCAATTCTGACCTGATGCTGCAACTCGTGAGCTGTCGCTGGCGGCCTGCTGCCTCCGGCGATAGTGCTGAAATCCGCTTTGACACCCAGCAATCGTTTGAACATCAGCTGCGGGCAAGCGCTCCCGCCGATGCACTGATAGGGAAGCTCCTGGACGATCAGTTTGTGATTGTCAGCCAGAGTACAAAGCATCTTTCAGAAAAGTGGGTCCGCTCTCACGATGATGATACAAGCTTCCTTTGGACCGCATTTCTAAGCACCCCGGTGCCACTTCACTCTTACGATGACCTGGGTGAGGCGCTTCAGCACTGTGTTCGCGAGATTGAGCGTAGCCGTATGATGTGCAGCCGGATTGGAGGGCGCTCGCTCACCGCTGATGAGTCAATAGTTGTGAAGGATCTCATCCGCGCGCTACGCAACAAAGAATTTTATCTGGAGTTTCAGCCACAATTTGATAGTCACACAGCTACGATTGTGGGGGCAGAAGCCCTGTTGCGCTGGCTCCACCCCGAACTTGGTATGGTGCCGCCAACCGCATTTATACGGGATGCTGAAATGGCTGGCCTGATTCGTACTCTGGGAAGCTGGGCACTCCGAGAGACCCTCAACGTCTGGAAGATGCTGAATGACCGGGGCATCAATATCCGGATGGCAGTTAATGTTTCGTTCCCGGAGGTTGCAGACCCCGACTACGCCGATAAAGTTCTGGATCTGCTGGATGAAACGGGGGTACCCGCCGCCAGTCTGGAACTGGAGCTCACCGAAACCGCCATGATGCTGGACGCTAGTGTATCTTTGAATAATCTGAATCGATTAAAGCTAGCCGGGGTCCGCATCGTTCTGGATGATTTTGGTACTGGCTTTTCGTCGCTTTCTCACCTCAGCGACCTGCCGATTACGGGCATAAAACTCGACCGGGCTTTTGTTACGCCACTCAGTCACGACGATGAAAACTCAGCGCGACGACACATAGTCGCAACCATGCTGGATCTTTCTAAGCGCCTGAAACTGGAAACAACGGCAGAAGGGATAGAAGACCAGAGCTGCCTCGAGGTGATCCACTCACTCGGCTGCGATCGCGTGCAGGGTTACTTTTACGCTCAGCCCATGTCAGTCGACAAACTGATTGAGCGCGCCTGCGTTCAGGAGTCTGTTCTTGTCGATTACGCTTCCGGGCAGCAGAGCCTTTTTTAGCATTCCCTACCAGCCCGACTCCGTTGCAATCTGTTTACTCCTGAGGCGTTTCAGGTGGCGGTGCTGGAGTCTCTTTCGGGCCAAAGAACGCCTCTCCATCAAAAGGACTCGGCGTGCTGACATGGTAATAAGACATAGCGCCAACAAAAGCACCGATAACTAACAGAAATATGATCAGTTGTTTATTCATTCAGGTCTCCGCAATTGCTCAGTCTGTTTTATCAGTCTGGCACGTCACCGGGGTTTCGCAAGAAGACACCTTTGGGGGAAACATGGCGCAAAAAAACGGGGCTGAAGCCCCGTTTTTGTTTTGTAAAAGCAATCAGTCCGCGCGCTTGTCAGTGAGCAGCGGCAATGTCACCGGGGTCGTCTTACCAACTATAACGATTGAATTAACATCTCCTGCAGCTACCGTCTGATTGGTCAGCCCAGGGACAACCGCGGGCCCACCTTTGCCCGACCCTGATGCAACGATGTGAATGTCGTATGTATCAGGAGCAAGAGTGATGTAATCCGTATCATCGCCCTGACTCATCCCAGTGGTTTCGTATGCTTCCTGGCTAATATCAGCAGACTCATAGATATAAACATCTGCCGAATTCACATCTGTAGCGACGGATGCATTTATCAAGCGAATATCTGCGGAACCCGCCTGTGATGCCTCACGCTGATCGGTCAGGAAGATACGTATCGCGCTTGCGAAGTCATCATTGCTGCCACTCGCAACCAGCGTGTAAGACTCCCCTCTCGCAAGCTCAAGCGATGTTGATAAGCCAGATGGGGCACCTTCCAGAGCTGCACCCGCTTCAGTAATGCTTATAGGCAATGAACCCGCAGGAAACACAATATAACCCGAATCCTGGGTGTAACTCATATCTTCCAACGGAGCGTACAGCTCCCCTTCGATATACACATCAATATCCTGAGTATCGATAGCGTGTACGATACGCAGCTCAGCCGTATTGTCTGGAATAGCAGTCGCAGCAGGACCGGCCCAAACCAGCAAAGAAACGGGGGAGCGGCCTTTATCACTGTTCACAGCCACAACAATCGCATCATCAGTGACGCTCAACGAGCCTGAGTCGTATATAACGTCCGTTGATCCATCCGCTGTCAGTCGCACCTGATAAGAACCATCTTCAACACCCTCGAGCAACTGGTTACTCAGGTAAGACAACGCATTCACCTGAGGCGTCTCCCCCAGCTCAGCATCGGGCTCTGATACAAACACGTCGACGTTTGTCGACGAGGCTGCTGGTGCCGCGTGAAGTACACGCAAGTCAATATCACCGTCAGTGACGACGTCAGTTTCATCAAGTACCGTAATCTCAAGGTCACTCGCCTGGTTTACGGCAATCGCGGCATAGTAAGCATTTGAATTGAGGCTCGCAGCATAAGATGCAGCAACGGTATCCGTCCCTGCCAGGCGCAGTTCGATATTGGCATTGCCATCAGACAATTTGAGATAACCCGTACCATCCTGAAAAGCTACATCACTGAGCTGCAGTTCGCCGTTAACGTATACATCCACAGCCTGTGCATCAGGCGAGGCATGTAAGATACGCACGTAGGCATCACTGTCGTCGTCGGCGCCACAGGCAGCGAGACCAGCAATGCTGGCGGCAATCGTCAGTTTTTTGAGCAGGCTCATAGGTTTCTCCGGATAATTATTATTCTTCAACCTGAGCACTATACCAAACAACCCGTGTCAGGCCATCCGATAACGGTCAAGAGCCCGAAAACCAATCGCTTCCATTAAGTGTTGGCGCTGAATGCTGTCCGCGTCATTCAGATCGGCAAGAGTGCGCGCAACGGTCAGCAAGCGATGATAGGAGCGCGCAGACAAATTCAGGCGTGCGATCGTGTCCAGAAGCCAGGCCTGATCACTCTCAAGCAACCGGCACACATCATCCCGCTGCTGCCCTGACAGGCAGGCATTCGCGCAGCCCTGCCTGCGCATCTGACGGTCACGCGCGGCCATCACGCGATCACGAACAGCCGTACTCGGCTCAGAAGGAGGCGCCTGCTGCAGCAGCGCTGGCGATACAGGAGGCACGTCGACATGAAGATCAATCCGGTCCAGTAAAGGCCCTGATGTCTGGCCCTGATAACGACGGATCTGATCTGGCGTACACTGACAGCGCCCAGAGGGGTCACCGTAGTAACCACATGGACACGGGTTCATCGCAGCAATTAACTGGAAACTGGCCGGGTAAGTGACAGAACGGTTGGCACGGCTGATGACGATCTCTCCACTTTCCAGAGGCTCCCGCAGAACATCCAACACTTTACGGCTGTACTCGGGCAACTCGTCCAGAAACAAAACCCCACCGTGCGCCAGAGAGATCTCACCGGGCTTGGGGTTACCGCCACCGCCAACAAGAGCAACGCCTGAAGAAGTATGATGAGGTGCCCTGAAGGGCCTCTGCCCCCAACGGCTTTGCCAGTCGCCACTGTGGTGACTGATGGATGCGACCGACGCAGCCACTAAAGCCTCGTCATTGCTCATCGGCGGCAGAATTCCGGGCAGCCGTGACGCCAGCATGGTCTTTCCAGTCCCCGGAGGCCCGATAAAAAGTAAGTTATGCTGCCCAGCCGCCGCTATTTCAAGCGCTCGCCGAGCACCGACCTGCCCTTTAACCTCTGAAAGATCATTCGTCAGACGGGAGGTTCGAACCGGTGCGTCCTCAGGGCTGACCTCCGGCAGAGATTCATTATTGTGCAACCAGCTACAGACTTCAGATAGCGAACGCGCCTGCAGTATTCTGGCCTCATGACAGAGGGCGGCCTCACCGGCATTACCAGCGGGCACGATCAGCGTCTTACCCGCATGCGCTGCACGTAACGCCGTCGGCAGAATCCCGGTCACCGGACGTAGTTCACCAGACAAGGTCAGTTCCCCAACGAATTCGTAATCGGTAAGCTTGTCTTTCGGTACCTGATCTGAAGACGCAAGAATACCTAACGCAATTGCGAGGTCATAACGTCCGCCCTCTTTTGGCAGATCAGCAGGAGCAAGGTTGATGGTGATGCGCTTAGCCGGAAATTCGTAGTGACTGTTCAGAATCGCACTGCGCACACGATCCTTGGATTCTTTAACCGCCGTCTCAGGTAAACCGACCAGACTTAAAGAAGGCAAACCGCCAGACAAGTGGACCTCAACCTGAACCAAAGGCGACTCTATGCCCACTTGAGCACGGGTATAAACTGTAGAAAGTGACATCGGGCCTCCTTGCCGCTGTATCCAGCTAGACTATAGAAGTACCTGAGTAACGACCATACGAAGAAAGACTGACACCATAACTGCCAGTCACGTATCCTTTACATCTGAAGCCCCGGCTAAGTCGTACCTACCTTTCAAGGCCGAAGAACTAGCGGGGCACGGACAACAGAATACTGTTTGAAGGGAACGTATTGTGAACCGGCTCTCTCCCATATGTATTGCGCTGAGCCTGGTCTTAGCAGGACGTGGAGGCGCCACCAGTAGCGAAGAAGATGAAACCATGACTCCTGACATTTTAATCGATGATGAATGTAACACTCGTAATGCTACTTCGACAGTAGCCAGTTTCGCGGCTGCCCTGCTGAGCACAGCCATGCTGGCTGGCTGTTCAGACGGAGACTCAGATTCCGGACACACGGTCAGTGGTACTCTATTCACCGCCGGGCAGACAGTCATCGATTACGACATCAATGACGTCTATAGCGGCTCCCTGACCAACGACGATCCGTTCAATGGCCAGCCCCTGCCAAACGTGGTCACAGTGCAAGGCTTTGCTTCGAACACGCCAACCAACGCCACAGCGACCGGCGATGCAGAGTTTGAACGTTTCGCTAACCTAGCGGATGAAAGTGACTACTATGCAGTCTCACTTCAGGGCGGACAGCGAATCGTAATGAACGTCGTTGACTACTACGGCAATAACAATCCGGATAGCGCATACGCGGGTGATCTGGACATGTATCTGTATCTGAATACCGGCGGCGACCCCATCCGCAGTTCACAGTCAGAGACCAACCGCGAAGAATTTTCAGTGCCGGCCGATGGTGACTACATTCTTGAGGTGTTCGCCTACAGTGGTATCTCTAAGTATGTTTTACAGATCCTCCCGGCAAGTAATAGCCTGTTGCCAACCGCATCTGAGTCACAACCTGCCCGGCCATCGTTCAAGCCGGGTGAGGCCATCGTGCAATGGAAAGACACTGCGGATACCTCCGCTATTACTGCCTTCAATGTGCGGGACCATCGTGCACAAGCGATGAGCACTGCGACCGATCGCCCGGTCAAACTCAACCTTAGGAAACCGGCATCGGTTGAGCGCCTATCGGCCAGTACTGGTCAAGACCTGAGTGCATTTACCTCTGGCCGCGATACTCTCTCAGCTATTAAGGCACTGAATCAGCGCGATGATGTTGAGTACGCCGAACCTAACTACATCCGTTATGCCACAGCCACACCGGACGATGGCTTGTATCGCCTTCAGTTCCACTACGCGGATATACGTCTTCCGCAAGCCTGGGACCTGTCCACTGGCTCTTCTTCTGTGACTGTTGCCGTGATTGATAGCGGGGTATTCCTAAACCATGAGGATCTGGCCGGTAAGCTGGTATCGGGTTACGACTTTATCAGTGACTCCTCTGTAAGCCGTGATGGTGATGGCATTGATTCGAATCCTGATGATCCAGGCGACAGCAATCAACGCGGAGCAAGCTCATGGCATGGTACTCACGTCACCGGGACAATTGCCGCAGCGACAGACAACCAGCAAGGTACCGCAGGAGCTGGCTGGGATACCCGGGTAATGCCCCTCAGGGTGCTTGGCCTTAACGGTGAAGGCTCAACCTACGACGTACTTCAGGCGGTTCGCTATGCTGCACGTCTGAGTAATGACAGTGGAACCCTGCCATCATCCCGGGCGGACATCATAAACCTCAGCCTTGGCTCGAGCTTCCGCAGCTCGGCGGAACAGGATGCATTTACCGCAGCCCGGAATGCCGGCGTTATTATCGTCGCCGCAGCAGGAAACAGCTCCACCGATGAACTTTTCTACCCAGCGTCATACGATGGTGTGATTTCTGTCAGTGCTACCGCCCCTGATGACAGCCTGGCCTACTACTCAAACTTTGGCAGCAAGATAGACGTTGCTGCTCCGGGCGGAGACCTGCGTAACGACACAAACTCTGATGGGCAAGCGGACGGTGTACTAAGTACCTCGGTGGATGACTCCGCAGGCACTCGACAAAGTGCTTATACGCTTCAGCAAGGCACATCGATGGCGACACCGCACGTCGCCGGTGTTCTTGCGCTGATGAAAGCGGTCGACCCAACACTGACTCCGGGCGAAGTAGATTCCTTGCTGAGTAGCGGTCGGATTACCGACGACATCGGCGCTGCCGGTCGTGATAATGAGTTCGGACACGGTCTTATCAACGCGCTAAAGGCGGTTCAGGAAGCAAACAACCTCGCCGGCGGCGGCAGTGTTCCCCAGGTTCCTGTACTGGAGAGCGACCCCGACGAGCTTCAGTTCGGTTCAGGCTCTTCACTGACCCTTACCCTGAACAACGTTAATGATGAAGCTGATGACCCCGTCATCACGACAGACGTCAGCGAAGACTGGCTCACGATCAGCCCGAGTGATGTCGACAGTAATGGCTTTGGCGAATACGTAGTGACTGTCGATCGCGCCGACCTTGTAGATGGCATGTACGAAGGTCTGGTCCGCTTTACACCAGATACTGGCAACAGTCTCGATGTGACAGTAACTATGCGGGTCGGTGACATCATCACCATGACAGATTCAGCGCCTCAGTATGTACTGCTGGAGGATTCTGAAACCGCCGAAATCGTTGCAGAGACCCTCGTAAATCCAAATGGCAGCTACGCGGTCACGGATGTGCCTACCGGCAGCTATCGGGTTGTCGCAGGTTCAGATATCGACGTTGATCTTTTCATCTGCCAGAACGGGGAAACCTGCGGCGGCTATCCTGACTCAGTGACTGAAGAAGTCATCGAGGTTAACGGTGACGTAACCGACATCGACTTTGTTGTCAGCCTGGTCAGCGGCATTGATGTCAGTGATGACGGCGGACCTGGAATTCTGCGTGCCAATCCGTCAGCTGACCCCGAAGAGCCTGACTCCAAAGAGTCTGAGCCAGCGGATAACAGCACAGAAGACGAGAGCGACAGCAAGCCTGTCCGTTCAGTAAGTCGTTAAAATACTCTCACTTCCGTTCAATTAAAAAGGGCCGCTCATGCGGCCCTTTTTAATGCGTGTGTTTCGACGATTAAGCCAACTGAACAAAATCAGCTTTGCTTTTGCAGTGACTCTTCACGACGCCGCAAATCGAATGATGCCTGCTTCACTTTCCAGCGGAACAGACCACCCAGCCAACGCTTAATAAATACCGCTTTGCGGCCAATCGGGTGCGGGTTACAGATCATCTCGCCCTTCATCAGCGACTTATAGGCGCGATCAGCCACTTCACTGGCATCCAGCTCTGACTTCTCGAACACCTTATCGACGAACTTCAGCATTGAAGGATCTGACGTTTTCATCGTCTTGTTCAGATTGGTACGGAAGAAACCTGGGCACAGCGCCGTGACCTTGATGTTATAAGCGTGCAGCTCGTAGTACATGGTTTCAGAGAGTGCGATCACACCCGCCTTAGTCACATTGTAGGAAGCCATCGACGGGAGAATCATCAGACCGGCAAGCGAAGCAGTATTCATAATGTAGCCGCTGTTCTGCTTCTTCATCACAGGGGTAAAGGTACGGCAGCCCAGAGCGACGCCTTTGAGGTTGATATCGATGATCCATTCCCACCAGGCCCACTCGCCCGCGTCAATACGGTCGCCAGTGGCAACACCGGCATTATTAATCAGGACATCAAGGCCACCCCACCGCTCTTCAACATCAGCACGCAGTGCATTCCACTGATCTTCAGAGGTGACATCCAGATAGGCCGTCCAGCCTTTACCACCTGCTTTTTCTACCAGCTCCAGAGTTTCAGCCGAGCCCTCGCTGTTAATATCTGCGATACAGATATCGGCACCTTCTTTAGCGAAGCGTAAGGCCAGTTCGCGGCCAAGACCGCTGGCTGCACCTGTGATCAGTACTTTTTGCATGATGATAAAACCCCGTAAGTTGTTGTTATTTTTTCTTGCGGTAAATGCTGCCCTTTTTCATGTCAGGGTCAACCGTTGTCTTAAAGCGCTTGTGTAGCCACAGATACTGAGAGGGGTGCTCCCGTAACTGTGCTTCGATAAAGTCATTCGCCATTTGGGCGTCGGCTGCGTCATCGCCGCTCGGAATCGGTAAAGGATCATGCACCGTGACGGTATAGCCCGAGTTATCATCTTTACGGAAGTAAGTGATCGGCATCACCAGCGCCTTACCCGCTTTCGCGATACGGGAAGTCGCTGTAATCGTCGCCGCCGGGTGGCCAAAGAAGTTTACGAAGATGCTGTTCTTACGGCCGAAATCCTGATCCTGGGCGTACCAGAGCACGTTGCCCTGACGTAACGTACGGATGAATCCACGGATGTCTTTACGCGTCAGGCATTCATCGTACAAACGGGCGCGGTTCCGCTCCATTACATAATTCATCACCGGGTTATCCTGCGGGCGATAGCTTACGCTCACGCGTTGCACTGTACTGACCAGGCTGCCAGCGAGATCCAGCATGGAGTAATGAGCACCGAGCAACATCACACCCTGACCGTTATTCTGTGCCTCTCGCACCTTATCGAAACCTACAAAATCCGTGCGGGCGGCCAACCACTGAGGATCACGGAACCAGCCCATAAAGGTTTCCATCAAACCGATGCCATTATCGATAAAGATCTGACGTACCAGGGCATCACGCTCAGCCGGGGATTTCTCTGGAAAGCAGATTTCCATATTTACTTCGGCAATTCTGCGACGACTCCCGGCGACCTTGTGTAGCAGCAAGCCAATACCTTTGCCGATTCCCAACTGCCATGAAAAGGGCAAGCGAGTCAGAAGCGCGAGCAATCCTACGCCCAACCAGATGGGCCAGTGCTTAGGGTGGAGCGGAGCTTTGAGCTGCTCCGCGCCGCCTTTAGATACATCAGCCATTCAGCCAGTCCAGATACGCGTTAACGCCCTGTTCAACTGTGAAAAATTCGTCGGTGTAGCCAGCTGCACGCAAATTCGAGATATCCGCTTCGGTGAAGCTCTGGTATGCACCTTTCAGATGATCCGGGAACGGAATGTACTCTTTCTTGCCATCGGTACCTTTCGCGCCATGCCACGCAACGACGGCATCTGCAACGTCGTTAAAGCTCTGGCATTTACCTGTTCCCAAATTGTAAATCCCCGATGCCGCTCTCTGCTGCCAGAACCAGAGGTTCACTTTCACAACATCGCCGACATAGACGAAGTCACGGCGCTGCTCGCCAGCACCCCAGCCTTCGGTCTCGCCAAACAGCTTACAAACGCCGGTGTCCTTAATCTGGTTATTGAAGTGAAAAGCTACTGACGACATAGAGCCTTTGTGCTGCTCACGCGGGCCATACACGTTGAAATAACGGAAGCCCACAACCTGACTTGGGAAACGGTTATTCGGATAAGTGGCCTGCAACTGACGAACGTATTGGTCGAACTGCCACTTAGAGTAGCCGTACACGTTCAGAGGCTTTTCGTGAGCGCGCTCTTCTTTGAATACGTCGCTGCCGCCGTAAACCGATGCGCTGGAGGCATACAGATACGGAATACCCTGTTCGAGGCAGGCATGCAGCAGAATCTTGGAGTACTCGTAGTTGTTCTCCATCATAAACTTGCCATCCCACTCGGTAGTGGATGAGCAGGCACCTTCGTGGAAGATAGCTTCAACATCGTCCAGCAGGCCATCATCAATCTGTACGCGCTGGATAAAGTCATCCTTATCCAGATAGTCGGCAATATCGCAATCGCTGATGTTATAGAACTGGCGACCGTCGCTCAGGTCGTCCACCACGATGATGTCGGTGCGCCCCATCGCGTTCAGGGCTTTAACGATGTTGCTGCCAATAAAGCCAGCGCCGCCTGTTACGATAATCATGCTTCTGTCTCCTGAATGCGTTTAACAATGGCCGTGGTTGAGCAGTTGTCTTTAAAGCTCAGGATGATCACGTCACCACCGTTTTGCTGTACACACTGACCACCAGCAATCTCTTCGATGCGGTAGTCACCACCCTTCACCAGAATATCCGGCAGCACCCGACAGATCAGGCGCTCCGGGGTATCTTCGGTAAAAGGCACCACCCAGTCCACGCTTTCAAGGCCAGATAACACAGCCATTCGGTGGTCGAGTGGGTTAATTGGACGTGCCGGGCCTTTCAGGCGCGACACAGATTCGTCAGAGTTCACCGCAACCAACAGGCGGTCACCCAAGGCTTTCGCTTCTTTCAGATACTGCACATGACCGGGATGAATAATGTCGAAACAGCCATTGGTCATGACCAGAGTTTCACCACGTTCACGGGCCTCCTCGACCAGTACCATCAGCGAGTCTTCATCAAACAGGCCAGCACCCTGCTGGCTGTCCTGACGCAGCTCACGGCGCAACTCTTCGGTTGAGGCCGTTGCGGTACCCAGCTTGCCGACCACAATGCCAGCAGCAGTATTTGCCAACACAGTAGCCTCTTCAAAACCAGCACCAGCAGCCAGCGAGGCCGCCAGAACAGAAATTACGGTATCACCGGCACCGGTCACATCGTACACCTCGCGGGCGCGGGTCGGCAGATGGAAAGGCTCAGCGTCGCGACGTACCAGGGTCATGCCCTTTTCACTGCGGGTCACCAGCACGCCTTCGAGATCAAACTCTTCGACTAGCGCACGGGCTTTTGCAACCAGCGCTTCGTCCGACTGAGCCGGGCCAACCACGGCCTCAAACTCGCTGAGATTCGGTGTAATCAGGGTCGCGCCCCGATATTTCTCGAAGTCCGCACCTTTCGGGTCGACCAGAACCGGAACATTCTGCGCTTTCGCGGCTTTAATCAGAGGCTGAGGATCTGCCAGCGAGCCTTTGCCGTAATCCGACAAGATGACTACACCCGTATTTTTTAAGCGAGCTTCAAACGACGCTTTCGATGCGGAGATATCCACCGCATGAAAGGCATCTTCAAAGTCGAGACGAATCAGCTGCTGCTGACGGCTGATAATCCGCAATTTGGTGATGGTCGGATGGGTGTCGTGCCTTTGGAAATCACAAATAACGCCGGCATCCTGTAACAGACCTTCGAGCAAAGCAGCGTTGTCATCCTGACCGGTAATGCCAAGCAGGTCGACCTGACCACCGAGCACCGCAATGTTCAACGCAACGTTGCCCGCACCACCAGCACGGTTCTCTGTGTCCTGAATTTTCACCACAGGCACAGGTGCCTCGGGAGAAATACGTGACGTCGGGCCACCCCAGTAGCGGTCGAGCATAATGTCGCCGAATACCAGAACCCGGGCTTTGTGAAAATCAGGGATAGTTACATCCATCAGGGGAGTCGCCGGTAGATCAGAAAGCGCGCAGTTTAACATAGGCGACCTCTGATTTGTGCTACTATCCGGGCCCGACATTCAGTACCCGGACGCACTGTGGCACGACACATCTACACCCTGATTTACAGCCTCTTCTTACCCTTAATCGTCGCCCGACTGTGGTGGCGTGGACGCGCGAACCCGGGTTACCGCCAGCGTGTCGCTGAACGCTTCGGTTTTCTGCCCCATAGGCCACGTCCGGGCGGCCTTTGGGTGCATGCTGTATCCGTCGGTGAAACGCTCGCAGCGGCTCAGTTTGTCAAACAGTTCATGGAGCAGAACCCGAACACGCCGGTCATCATTACCAGTACGACTCCAACGGGCTCAGAGCAGGTAAAACGCATATTCGGCGAGCGCGTGTTCCACATGTACCTGCCGTATGACCTGCCGTCATTCATCAATCGTTTTATCAAGAACATCCAGCCTGGTGCCTTGGTCATTATTGAAACTGAACTCTGGCCAAACCTATTGGCATCATGCGCTAAGCATGACCTTCCAGTGGTACTGGCGAACGCCCGACTGTCCGAGAAGTCTGCTCGTGGATACGCAAAACTCCCAGCGTTGACCCGCCCAATGCTACACAGCCTGAGTGTAGTCGCAGTGCAGAATCCGACGGACGGCCAGCGCTTTATTGAATTAGGGTTACCCACCGGCCGTATGAAAGTAACCGGCAGCGTAAAGTTTGATGTCACTGTTCCGGAGGACTGCCATAAGCAGGGAGTCGCGCTTCGCGGGCAATGGGGAGCAGATCGCCCGGTACTGGCACTCGCATCCAGCCACCCGACCGAAGACGAACAACTCCTTGATATCTATCCAGCGTTAGAGAAAGCCATTCCAGGCCTCCTGCTACTACTGATTCCACGCCACCCAGAACGTTTTGAGCCAGTGACCAATGCTGCCCGTAGCCGCCACCTGCACGTCCACCGCCGCACGAATGGCAACGTCTCTGACGATATTCAGATTTATGTTGCCGATACCATGGGCGAAATGCTGAATATGCTTGCCGCAGCCGATGTCGTCGTCATGGGCGGAAGCCTTTATCCGGGCGGCGGCGGTCACAACCCAATTGAACCGGCTGCACTCGGCAAAGCCACCTTGATTGGTGCTGATCACATAAACTTCACCAGTATTGTTAATGAACTGACCGAGGCTGGCGCCATAGCCGTTTGCGAAAGCCTGCCGGCGTTGCAGGATGAGGTAATTCGCTTGCTGAGGGACAGCATTGCCCGCGAAGCGATGGGTCATAAAGGGCTGGACGTGGTAGAGAGTAATCGTGGTGCAGTAGCGCAGTTGCTGGCGTTGGTGAAAGAGCAGTTGTCGGACTGAAGCTATACCTGCCTTCTGAACACATTACTGCCCCAAATCCGAATTATGGTAAGTGACGTACTAATCGAACATGATAATATGCATTACGTTGCCTAGAGAAATCAGCGCCGTATTCAAACTCCACAGTCCACGAATAGCCATCGCGGCCTGCTTCCGGCGATCCCGACCAGAAACTTGATGAGGGTGTCGCCGGAAAAATTGCTAGATTAATCGCCGGATCTAAACGATCCTCCGCAACCAGGGAGCTCAATTCTTTAATATTCGGTAGGCGCCAGTCTGAATAGCCCGCAACTGATATACCTGAGGTCAACGTAAGAGCATCACTCCAAGTATAAGTTGTTGCCGCGCCGGTGCAGTTACCCGCACCACCATTAGGTTCCCAGACTTGTCCTTCTGAGCACTGCAACCACATCAAACGAGTCTCGTTGTCCGTAACCGTACCATCGTCGTGTAAGGTATAACGACTATCAGGTGTGATATTTTCAATATCGGGGTTCACTGTCTGCGCGAAAGCCAGCAAAGGCACCAGCAAAACGACGACAACTGACAAATAGTTTTTCATTCAATTTTCCTCTTTAGTGATCAATTATGCGCAGAACGAACGACCCTTACTCTAAAGTCGGCGTCACGGCTAAAGTTACCATCACCGCCAGTGTAGAAGTTCATAATCCAAGAATGACTATTACGACGAGCATTAGGTGACCCTGACCAATACCAAGTGCTAATAGTGTTAGGGAAGTAACCAATCTCAATACCGGGATTGGCACGCCCATAATGAACGATGCTGCGCAGCTCTTCTTTTTTAGGCATGCGCCAGTCGTTAGCGCCACACAGGCCGGCGGCATTGACGCGATCTACAAAGGCCTCGGTATTGCAATTCGTGGTGCTGTTAGCGTTGTCGTAGCCGTAACAGATAGCCCCATCGTCATCGGCGTAACCGACAGAGCCGCCATTGGTGGAGGAGTCGGTGTCGTACCAGTTATATCGGTCGTCGGCATCATGGAGGCTGTCGCCGACGTTACCATCAGAAGGGGTTTTGACCTCCCAGATTAAGCCGGTAACGTTGTCGCGCACGCAGGACCATTCGGTGGCGCTTTCTGGCAGATCGTTGCCGCTCGCATCTAGTTTGGTGAAGTCAAAACCAGCATCGCCAGCACCGGTTTTGGCGAGCTGGCCGTTGGCAGCTTGTGGATCGCGGCCATAGTGGGCATCCTGCCCCGAAGGTATCAGATTGCCGTCGGCATCAATACCATCTGCGGTGTGCGTCGCTCCAGTATCGGTACAGTTGAACGTTGAACTCCACTGGGCTTCATCTTCGGCATCGTAGTTACCGCACAGGGTGATGCCAGTATCATTGAGCTGCCCTTGCTCATTAAAGATGACGTCGATAGTGCAGTCGGCGGTAATATTCGTAATGTAGTCGTTGCCTGTGCGCGTACCTTCACAACCTGTGATGGCCGAGGCGTAATATCCGCTGTCTGGCGCTACCGTCAGGGTCAGGTTGTCACCGTGCAATACGGTTTGTGCCGTATCGGGCGTGACAGTACCATTGCCGCTGGCATTGATAGACACTATGTATTCAAGGCGGGCGAAGGTGGCGTTGATGGCACAATCAGCAGTGATGGCATCCACTGTAAAGGTGTTATCGGTAAGTAAGCCGCCACAACCGCTGGCCGATTCAATGCGATAGCCGGTATCTGGCGTGATGCTTACGCTGAAACCGGTGCCTTCTTCAACGGTTTGCGTACCCGTCAGACTGAGTACACCGCCGTCGGTCGCGGCAAGCGTAACGGCGTAAGTCGTTGGTTGCTCAGACGCTTGCTCGTTTTCAGAATTTTCGCTGTAACTGCCCGGATCAGCCGGTGTTTTGTCTTTGCTGCCTGAGTCGCCGCAGCCGGTCAGTGCCCCGACAACAAACAGCATAGCGAGCAAAGGTGAGTACGTTGCCTTCACGTTAGAGTCCCTGTGATTTCTTTTGGGGCACTTTATAAAGAAAGGAGCTCAGGGTCTATTGTCAAAGTACGTCGAAGGTAGCCGGTTAAGAAATAAACCTCAGGCAATAATCAAAAATTGACAATCTTTGTAGCGACTCATAATCTGAAACCAATATCCACTCAATCAGAGAGGCTCACCATGCATATCTCGCTCACTTCTGAACTCGAATCACGGGTTAAAGCCAAGGTAGAAAGCGGCCTTTATAACAATGCCAGTGAGGTTGTACGGGAAGCTCTGCGTTTTATGGAAACCCACGAAGACTGGGTTCGTGAGCTGAAACTGGCGCAGCTGCGTGAGCAGCTAAAGGTCGGAGCGGACCAGCTCAACCAGGGCGAAGGCATCAAGGTTGAATCCCGTGATGCGTTAGATAGCCTGTTTAAAGACATCACCGGCTGATTTCAGACGTGACTTTCGCACTAACCATTTCGCCCGCAGCGAATAACGATCTTAGCGATATCTACCGCTACAGTGCCCAACAATGGGGACAGAGGAAAGCGCGAGATTATCTGGATGCGATCAAAGATACATTCTGGAGGCTAGTGGAGCAGCCTCATAGTGGTGTACTGCGGCCTGAGTTACTCGATAGTTTGTTAACCGACACCCGCAGCCTGTTAGTAGAGAGCCATGTTATCTACTACCAGATACGAGCGAATTCGGTACAAATCATCCGGGTACTGCACGCCAGACAGGATCCCGGACGGCATTTTTAGGCACCAATACGAAAAACGCCCGCGCTGGTAGCAACCAACGCGGGCGTTATCGTTTCTATCATTACTTCTATCTTTGCCTTAGGGCTTCAGATGAATACCAGGCAAATGCCTTACTTCATCAGCACTTTCACGTAATTCGGCAACGCGAAGCTGGCGACGTGTACTTCAGGGTTGTAGTAACGGGTTTCAAAGCCCGCCGCATCATAGCGCGCCTGAATCTGCTCAACTGTTTGCTTGCGCAGTGACTCATCGTCTGTTGCCCATGCCAGAGACATAAAGCCGCCCGCATAAGTTGGTACCGGAGCAACGTAGAAGCTGGCTTCGTTATAAATCTTGCTCAGGCGCTGGTAAGTGTTAGTCACTTCATCGCCCTGCATAAATGGCACGCCATTCTGGGCCACCATGATGCCGCCCTCGTTCAGGCACTTTTTCTCATCGGCGTAGAAGTCAGAGGTGAACAATACTTCGCCCGGACCAATAGGATCGGTAGAGTCAGCGATAATTACATCAAACTTGTCAGTGCAGTTGGCCACGAAGTCTTTGCCGTCAGCGATGACGATATTGGCTTTCGGGTCGTCATAGGCGCCGTCAGAGTGTTTCGGAAAGTACTCTTTGCACATATCTATCACGCTCTGGTCGATCTCAACCTGAGTCACGTGCTCTACGTTCTTATGACGCAGAACTTCGCGCAGGATACCCCCGTCGCCACCACCAATAATCAGGACACGCTTTGGATTGTGGTGTGCCAGCATCGGCACATGCACCATCATCTCGTGATAGATAAATTCATCTTTCTCGGTGGTCTGTACCACGCCATCAAGCAGCATCACCCGGCCAAGAAACGGCGTCTCAAAGATCTCCAGATGCTGATGTTCGGTTTTTACTTCAAACAGCAGATCACTGACAGTGAAGGACTGGGCGTAGTCGTCATACAGACGCTCGCGGACAAAAGTTTTCTCAGTCATGGGCGGATTCCAGATGGGAGTGAGTAAAGCGCCGGATTATAGCTGCAATAGCAAATCAGGACTATGGTGAAGTAATCGTAGGGCAAACAAAAAGGCCAGCAATTGCTGGCCTTTTCTTTGGTTTAACACCGTAAGTGATTACTGCTCAAGCCCCGCAATAAAGGCTTTCAGATCTTCAGCGGTCTGCTTTGGCGCTTCCAGCTGAGGCAGGTGGCCAATACCTTCCATCTTGATAGTAGTCACGTTCTGCATCAGCTGTTCGAGAACATCCGTTGCACCGACGTTAAGCACGCGATCTTCGACACCCCAAACCAGAAGCGTCGGGGTCTCGAGGCCAGTCACACGTTCTTCAACACTGTCCGATTTGATCTGAACGAAAATATCCTGTTCCAGTTCAAAGTTGTCGATGCGTTTCTTAGCCATCTGGTCCAACACGAACCCAGGGACAAACGGCGGCTCACTCATTACGATGTCGAACACATCGCGAAATTCATCTTCGGTTTTGGCTGTCAGTGGGTTCTTGCCCGTTTCTTCGATAATCTCCATGACTTCAGATTTTGGCGCAGACCAGACACCGCCCGGATCAAGCAACCAGAGGCTCTTTACCTCAGCTGGATACAGCGCGGCGTAGGTCATAGCAATATGGCCACCCATGGAGCTGCCGCCCATATGGATCTTACGATCAAGATTCAGCTCGCTGAACAACTCATGCAAACGTTTGGCCTGAGCGGTTGGTGTGTAGTCAGCTGGGTTAGGTTTCGACGATTCACCAAAACCAATATGATCAGGCACGATCAGGTGGAAGTCTTTCAGGTATGGCGCTGACTCAGTGAAGTTGTCTTTGTCAGCACCAAAGCCGTGCAACAGAACCAGCGTGTCAGCGTCGGTATTTTCTGACTCCAGGTAAACGTAGGTCAGACCACTTGGCAGTGTAATTTCTTTCTGTTCAAGGTCTCCAAGGCCGCGTTTCACATCAACCAGAAACGCTGCGGTCCCCTCTGGGGCAACCATGATAGTGCCTGTAATACCAATGACTACAACCACCACCAGCGCGGCTATCGCTTTAACTATTTTCATTATTACTCCTCTATGAGTCGTTCATTCACTTATAAGCAGGCAACATAGTAAGGTCTGGTAATCATGCCGCCCATATCTTTTCCGGCCGGATTACGAATTCAATGGCTCGTTTTGTTACATTTTTAGCCAGTCGTTTGATGGAATCAGCTCTATCCGCCGGATCATTCCAGTTAAATGGCCGATGTACTCATACACCCAAACCTCGATTTCAGAACCCTCTGCGGTTACCGCTATCACCTTACACCGACGGTATTCATGAGGCTGTGGGCAAGAGGCGGAACAACCCTCATACACATCAAGGCAGGCAAGAATGCGGTCATTAACGCAATAAATGTCTCCCTGAACATGTGAATATGACGAAGTACCCGGCAAGCTTCCGGGCGCGACCCACCCAGGATAGAGCCCCAATGAGAGCAAGTGACCAGGAACAGTCGCAGCCGTCTCATGGCGGTCTTTTGTCAGGAGTGCTCTTGCCTTATCGGAGCCCACTATGGAACTGGTAAAGCGCGCAGCCGGCCTTAAGCTGCCGTAGACAAACAGGTAATCGCCTTCCATTTCTTGATATCTGTGACAAATTTGACAGAAAGCGTACCGGAAAACGCTGGATTTGTGACTTCCTCCTCAAATTAACAGTCTTGTCATTAAGGGCCCGTTTTCATCCAGGAATGGATTGCTATGGTAGTTAACCGATTTAGTGAATACCCAGGCAAGGAGTTGTTATGAAGACCAGGCGCTCAGTTCTATCAACGATGATCCTTGCCTCACTTACCTGCATCAGTGGATGCATGAGCGATAATTCAAACGCAGACAGCTCGCGAACAGACAGCTCCCCAGCGGGGGTATGGTATGTTCAGACAACAATGAGCGATAGCATCAATGACTCAGGAAGTGATATCCGCACCCAAATGTCCGGACGACAGCTTGTCGTACTGGAAGAGACTGGCCACGGAGAATTCCGGCTACACGACTGCACCGCTAATTTCACGCCAATAACACTCAACCAACAGGCTTCACAGTTGCGCGGCGCCTATTCACTGACCGATAAGACTGCGACTTCACCTTACAGCGAATCGGGCTCTCTGAGCATCACTCTGGATGAAGGCATGATGCACGGACAATACAAGCACTTCGACAGAAATTTCGATGGCTCGTGGGACAGTGAACAAACAGCCTATTTCGAAGGACATAAGGTCACCGCGGCGGAGACCCTGGAAGCACTCAGTCAGGCTGAGATTGATGCAATACTCAGTGGCGAGGCAAACCGCTCGGCAGCGACTGTCCCTCAGGGGGCAACTTGCACCGGCATCGCAAGCGTGACGACCGATGGCACGATCAGAGCAAGACCAACATCCCAGGCCGTTGCAGATCTGTTAAGGCCGGAGCGGCAACCCGACCTTTTCGTTGCTTCAGAAGGTGGGCGCTGATTTAGTCAGCCCCCTGAACCTCCATCGAATCAACATTCTGGAAACCACGCGGTAACTTGTTACCACGGCGCCCACGCTCTCCCTGGTAATGTTCAAGATCTGAGAACTTGAGTTTCAGGTGACGCTTACCGGCATGAACCAGCAGGGTATCCCCTTCTTTGAAAGCAAGCGTGGCAACCATCAGCTCTTCTCTGGCGGCCGCCCGGGTGCCGTTGATGTTGATCATCTTGTTGCCTTTACCGCGCGCCATCTGTGGGAGATCAGCCGCAGGGAAGACCAGCATCCGCCCTTCATTACTCACCGCGGCAATCCAGCTCTTATCCGGCTCGTCGATCAGTGTTGGTGGCAACACTTTCGCGTTGGTCGGCACAGTAACCAGTGTCTTACCGGCTTTGTTCTTGCTCTGCATGTCAGCGAGCGTACCGATAAAGCCATAGCCCGCGTCGGTACTTAGCAGGTAGCGGTCATCGTCTTTGCCCATCAATGCATTCGTGAACAGACTGCCTGCCGGAGGGTTCAGCTTGCCAGTTAACGGCTCACCCTGACCCCGTGCTGAAGGCAGTGTATGCGCCTGCAAACTGTACGATCGGCCAGTGTTATCAAGGAAGATCACACTCTGATTCGATTTACCTTTGGCCGACGTGAGGAAGGCATCACCGGCTTTGTAGCTCAGGTTTGCACCATCAACGTCATGACCCTTGGCGGCGCGGACCCAACCTTTCTGCGACAGTACCACCGTAACCGGATCGGCAGACACCAGCTCGGTCTCGCTGAAGGCTCTCGCCTCGGCACGGGTAACCACCGGAGAACGACGTTCATCGCCATACTGCTCCGCATCGGCAGTGAGTTCTTTCTTAATCAGAGTTTTCATACGACGTTCAGAACCCAGAGTTTTCTCGAGCATGTCGCGCTCTTTCTCCAGCTCATCCTGTTCGCCACGGATCTTCATTTCTTCGAGCTTGGCCAGATGACGAAGCTTTAACTCAAGAATGGCTTCGGCCTGAATATCTGAAATACCAAAGCGTTCCATCAGCACCGGCTTTGGTTTGTCTTCAGTGCGGATAATATCGATCACTTCGTCGATGTTCAGGAAGGCAACCAACAAACCTTCAAGGATATGCAAACGCGCCAGTACTTTATCCAGGCGATGCTGCAAGCGACGACGCACCGTACCGGTACGGTATTCCAGCCACTCACTGAGCATGGTTTTAAGATCTTTGACCTGCGGGCGACCATCAAGACCGATCACGTTCATATTAACGCGATAGTTCTTCTCAAGGTCAGTCGTCGCAAACAGATGCGCCATCACTGCGGCGGTATCAACCCGGTTGGACTTAGGCACGATCACCAATCTAGTCGGGTTTTCGTGATCTGACTCGTCACGTAAATCCGTTACGAGCGGCAGCTTCTTAGCCTGCATCTGAGCGGCGATCTGCTCAAGAATCTTGGCGCCAGACACCTGATGCGGCAGCGCCGTAATGACGATATCACCGTCTTCAAGAGTGTAGACCGCGCGCATTTTGACGCTGCCTTTACCCGTGCGGTACATCTTCTTGAGATCTTCGCGTGGGGTAATGATCTCGGCTTCTGTCGGGAAGTCCGGCGCCATGACATGCTCACACAGAGCATCAATATCGGCTTTCGGTTCATCCAGCAGGCGAATACATGCCGAGGTCACTTCGCGGACATTATGCGGCGGAATATCCGTCGCCATGCCCACCGCGATACCGGTCGTACCGTTGAGCATCACTGTCGGCAGACGTGCTGGCAGTGTTGCAGGCTCGTCCATGGTGCCATCAAAGTTCGGCTGCCACTCGACCGTACCCTGACCAAGCTCGCTCAGAAGCACATCAGCAAACTGTGACAACTTAGCTTCGGTATAACGCATCGCAGCAAAGGACTTCGGATCGTCCGGCGCACCCCAGTTACCCTGACCATCGACCAGCGGATAACGGTATGAGAACGGCTGAGCCATCAGCACCATGGCTTCATAACAGGCGCTGTCGCCATGTGGGTGATACTTACCCAACACGTCACCGACAGTACGGGCCGATTTTTTGTACTTAGCCGTAGACTTCAGGCCAAGTTCGCTCATGGCATAAATGATCCGGCGCTGTACCGGCTTCATACCATCGCCCACATGAGGCAGTGCGCGATCAAGAATGACGTACATGGAGTAATTCAGGTACGCATTCTCGGTGTATTGTTTGAGTGACTGACGTTCAACGCCATCATCGGTATAACTGATCTGATCCGTCATAGTATCCGGTTGTCTGCTCGAGGCCCGTCACAGGGCCGTGTTTAAAATATTCTGCTTCTGACTTAACAATTAAACTGCGTTTAGGACTACGTTTCGGAATAGTGCCTGAGGAAATCGTCCGCCGCCATAGGCCGGCCGTACAGGTATCCTTGCAACCATTCGCAGCCAAGGTGTCTCAGGGTCTCGCCCTGCTCTTCATTTTCAACGCCCTCAGCCACCACTTCAATGTTCAGGCTATCGGCCATGGCCACTATCGCGCGGGCGATCTCGTAGTCGTTTTCCTGATCGTGAATGTTACGCACGAACGACCGGTCGATTTTCAACACACTGACGGGCATCTCTTTTAGCTTGCTCAACGAAGAGTATCCGGTACCAAAATCATCAATTGAAAACTCGACACCCAGCGCCCGAAGCTGGTGAATCTGGTTGTTCACCTCGGTCATGCCCGACATCATTAACGATTCGGTCACTTCGAGCTCCAGCCAAGCGGGCTCGAAACCGGTTTCTTTCATAATGGTTTCAACCGTTTCGGCGAAGCGACTGTTGATCTGCATGGCCGACACATTGACGGCAATTTTCTCAAGTTTCATTCCCTGCTGACGCCAACTCATGAACTCAGCGCATGCGCGTCGTAACACCCAGAAACCGAGTTCCCGGATCAGGCCACTGCTTTCTGCCAATGGAATAAATTCATGCGGAGAAACCTGGCCGCGTAATTCATGAGGCCAGCGGATCAGTGTTTCGACCCGGCGAGGGACTCGCTCTCCGGGCCGGAACTGCCCCTGAAACTCGAGGCTGAACTCTTCATTCTCAACCGCATCTCTCAAGTCCTGCTCCAGCGACAACTGACTGCTCTTATGAGCCGACAGTTCCTGTGAATAGATGCAGCTGCGATTGCGCCCGAGCGCTTTTGCGTGATGCAGTGCGGCATCAGCATGTACTAGCAGAATATCACTGTTGTCCCCATGCTCAGGGGCCAGTGCAATCCCTGCGCTGGCATTGATACTGAGCAAATGGCCCTGCAACTGATATGCACGTGCTAAAGCTTCGAGAAGCTGTGTGCACTTGCTCTCAACGTAGGCTTTATCCGCCTGCGTCAGTACGACGACAAATTCATCGCCACTCAAGCGGGCGCAGATATCACTATCTCGCAGATTACTGCTCAAGCGGTGAGCAACGTCACGTAGCAGCAGATCACCGACCGTATGGCCCAGCGCATCGTTCACTTCACGGAAACGGTCAAGGTCGATGAAAATTACCGCCAGCGACTCATCATTGCGCTTTGCCATCTGCAGCGCAAAGGTCAGTTTTTCATGCAGCAGCGCTCTGTTGGCAAGCCCGGTCAGAATGTCATGACGCGCCTGATACTCAAGTTTCTTCTGCTTTTCGCGGGTTTCCGTAATGTCACGGCATGTAAGAAGCACACCGACACACTCCTGAGTGTCACTGAACAGCGGCTGGCGGTTTATCTCGAGCAGTACCTGTTCACCATCCGGCCCAAGCAACCATTCTTCTGAGCGTATCGCACTGCGTCGCTCAATGGCTTCAACATCGCGCTGGCGCATCCGCTTAGCACTCTGCACATCGAAGAAGTCGGTATCACGCTGACCTTTAATTTCATCAGCCGGACGACCAAGAAAACGACTACCCGGCCCATTACACAGGCGATAGACGCCGCGCCGGTCTTTGTAGAACACCATCTCAGGCAGCGCCCCGAAAATGTTGCCGAACAAGGCGGTATGCGCACCCAGCTGACGATCACTGCGCGCGCGTAGCTGGCGCTGCTGAAGCAACAGCAGCACAGTGAATACTGAAATCATGGCCAGCAGTAATACGGCCAGAATCAGATCAAACGGCTCAGCAGCAATCCCATCAGCCATAGCAGGCAAGGGTGCCAGCAGCGCACTGCCGGCTATTGTGCTGGAAACAGTGGAGCGGTGAAAAATCAGAGAATCTCAACCTCGTTGCCGTGCGTCTCTAACCATTCCTTACGGTCAGAGGAGCGCTTCTTCGCCAACAGCATATCCATCATTTCATTGGTGCCATCCCCCGGCTCCAGCGACAGCTGGACGAGACGTCGGGTATTCGGGTCCATCGTGGTTTCACGTAACTGCATCGGGTTCATTTCACCCAGACCTTTAAAGCGCTGGACGTTCACTTTGCCACGCTTATTTTCGGCTTTAATGCGTTCAAGAACGCCCTGCTTTTCACCTTCGTCTAACGCGTAGTAGACATCTTTACCGACGTCGATCCGGTACAGCGGCGGCATCGCGACATAGACGTGGCCATCCGCCACCAGCTTGCGGAAGTGACGCACAAACAACGCGCACAGCAGGGTCGCGATATGCAGACCATCGGAGTCTGCGTCGGCGAGAATACAGATCTTGCCGTAACGCAGGCCATCAAGGTTATCTGATGCTGGGTCAATCCCAAGAGCAACGGCGATATCGTGTACTTCCTGCGATGCCAGAATTTCTCCTGACTCCACTTCCCAGGTATTCAGAATCTTACCGCGCAGCGGCATGATGGCCTGAAACTCGCGATCACGGGCCTGCTTGGCAGAACCACCCGCCGAATCACCTTCCACCAGAAAGAGTTCCGTACGTTCGCTGTCCTGACCGGTACAGTCGGCCAGCTTGCCCGGCAAAGCTGGACCCTGAGTAATTTTCTTACGTGCGACTTTCTTGGATTTGCGCAAACGCGACTGCGCACTGGAAATCGCCAGCTCAGCCAGACGTTCGGCATCCGCGGTATTTTCATTCAGCCAAAGCGCGAAGGCATCTTTCACTACGCCCGAGATAAAAGCTGAGGCTTCACGAGAAGACAGGCGCTCTTTGGTCTGACCCGCAAACTGAGGGTCGGCTAACTTGGCAGACAAAACATATGAGCAGCGCTCCCAGAGATCATCTGGTGTCAGCTTGATCCCGCGCGGCAACAGGTTGCGGAATTCGCAGAACTCACGCAACGCGTCGAGCAAGCCAGAACGGAAGCCATTCACATGAGTACCGCCCTGCGCGGTCGGGATCAGGTTAACGTAACTTTCCTGCAACAGCTCTCCGCCTTCAGGCAGCCAGAGCACGGCCCAGTCGACACCTTCAGTATCGCCGCTCATTGCGCCTGTGAAGGGCTCTTCGGGGATCGCTTCCCAGCCAGTTGTCGATACTTTGAGGTAATCTTTCAGACCATCTTCGTAATACCACTCAGCACTGTCTTCAGCGTTCGGGGCATTGAACTTGATACGCAGTCCCGGGCAGAGAACCGCTTTAGCACGCAGGTTGTGCTTGAGTCGTGCGACAGAAAACTTGGGAGTATCAAAGTATTGAGGGTCCGGTAAAAAGCGAACGCTGGTACCGGTGCGTTTCTTACCACAGGTGTCGACCACCTGAAGATCAATCGCTTTATAACCGTCTTTAAAGCCAATGCGCTGGACCTGACCGTCGCGCCAGATGGTTACTTCGAGCACCTGCGACAGGGCATTCACGACAGAAACACCGACACCGTGCAGACCACCGGAGAACTGGTAATTGTCATTACTGAACTTACCCCCGGCATGTAACTGGGTAAGAATCAGTTCAACGCCCGAAATACCATGTTCAGGGTGAATATCCGTTGGCATACCACGACCGTCATCAAGCACAGTCATTGAGCCATCTTCGTGCAGCGTCACTTCGATCTTGCTGGCGTGACCTGCGAGAGCTTCGTCCACCGAGTTATCAATCACTTCCTGCGCCAGGTGATTCGGGCGGGTAGTTTCGGTGTACATGCCCGGACGCTTACGGACCGGGTCCAGACCACTCAGGACTTCAATCGATGAGGCGGTGTATTGCTTTGACATCTGTTCCCCTGTCAAACCATGAATTGCAGTAATGTCCGGAGTATACCGGGGCGTGGGGGAGTCTGCCTACCAGAGGCGACTCAAGTGCCCCAGCATCTGAGGTACCCGATCAATAAAATGCTGGAAACTATGATCACCGCCGCCTTCCAGCCAGGCCGGGCATTCGCGATACAGCTCAGCAGCATGCCGGTAATCGAGAGTTTCATCGCCTGTCTGCAATAGCAGCAGCAGATTCTGAGGATTCTGAACAACTGGCGTATTGAGCGCTTCAAGCTGATGCAGGTGCGCTTGTTCGAGTAGCAGCGTTTCGCCCGTATGGTAGTGAGTGTGCTCGCCGAGGTAATGCCTGAACAATTCGAACGGCCTGACCGCGGGGTTGATCAATACGGCAGGAACATCGTGCTTTTCGGCTAAAAAGGTCGCGTAAAAGCCACCCAACGAACTGCCGACAATCCAGACCCGGTCATGCTTCTCACGCAATTCCGCCAAGGCCTGCTCGGCGAGTGCAATGGCATCCTGAGGAGCGAAGTGGATAAAAGGGGCATTAATGGAACCGAGTTCGGGATGTTCACGGAACAGAGCCATCATCTGCTGGGCCTTCTCAGATGCAGGTGAGCTGAGAAAACCGTGGAGATAAAGGCAGCCGCTGTTTTGCACAGAGGCTGGAATCAGCATATCAATATCCTGTCTGGGTACGATCTACCGCAAAGGATACATTGCTCAGGCGTTCAACGCCCGTGCTGATGCGCCCATCTTTGTGCAGCTCTAACCAGCGGAAACCCGGTGCAGCTTCATCAAGACTGAAGCCACTGGTCTGCGGCTCAAACTGTATACAGGTTGAGGGCGTGGACATCAGGCGCACGCCATTCACGTAACCATCGCAGCTCTGATGCACGTGGCCCCAGAGCACACCTTTCGCGTTGTCATGAGTACTGAGAATATCCATCAGCGCCTGACGGTTGCGCAAACCGATGTTGTCCATCCACTCGCTGTTCATCGGGATCGGATGATGATGCAGACAAACGAGCGAATGCAGGTCATCCCGCTCCGTCAGAGCACGTTCGAGCATATCCAACTCTTCCTGCCTGAGCTGGCCAAACACAGCACCTTCCACCTGAGAGTCGAGCATCACAATCTGCCAGTGTTCGCTGCGGATCACCTTATGCAGATGATCCCGCTCGCGTCCGACTTTCTCCAGATTACGGGGTTCGTCATGATTTCCGGGAAGCCAGAAGACAGGGGCACCGAAGCGGGCCATGGCATCGTCCAGCAGGCGGTAGGATTGTTCGCTGCCATCCTGAGACAGGTCGCCTGTGACAAGCATGGCATCAGCCTGAAACGGAAACGCATCCAACTGAGACAAAACGGCGTGCATACTGTCGTACGTGGGTACGCCCAGCAGCTTACCACCGATATCCCCGAAGAGATGGGTATCGGTCACCTGCACGATGCGCAATGTCTCGGCGGATGTCAGTTGGAACACGTTGGCCTCAGTGTGAATTTCAGTGGGCTGAGACTATATACTAGACGTCTGTCGAAGCCCCGAACGGAAACCCATCACATATCGGAATATACGGGCCAATATACGAAAAAAGTACCAGCCCAGGCCAGAGTGGCCCGGCTCAACACACTTAATTAAAAGGTCGGCGTAAAACTGAAAGGCTGCTCGACATGCCCGTGCTGCAGACAGTGCTCGAGCCAGTCGGCAAGAAACTTATTCAGCTGAATTTTTTCATCGGGCATGCGCATCTGAGGATTGGGGTATTGATACCGCCCCTCAAATTTATGCTGGTTCTGGTAACTCAGCACCTCGGCCATGCTGGCGTCGTGGTACAGGCGCACATTCATGGAAGGAGGAGTGACCCACTCCGGGCTCAAGCCCTCCTGCTGTACGGTCAGCATCGTGGTGTATGGCTGCACCTCGTCGATCCTGATCCGCACCCGGGCACTCTGATCACCCATCCCTGTGATCGCAAACGTGCGCTCACCGCCTTCGTCGGTCTCAGGCAGCAAGCGAAGGAATCGCAGGTAATTCGACTCGGCAACGGAAGCCATTTCCTGCAGGTCAGGGACGTAGCGTTTACGGCGCAAGCGTTCTCTCCGGAGTAAATATCAAAGACACAACACCTTAGCAGGACGCATGAAGATTTTCCTGATCAGCGCCACTACCGGCAATGTCAGACATGACTGAAGACGCCCTCAAAAGAGCGCATGTGTCGTCCTGAACGCTGCCTTTAAGCAGTCACTGAGGCGTGATTAATCTTCAGCCATTGTAACGCCATAATGGTCGCCGCGTTGTTGATGGTGCCATCCTCCACACCGCGATAGGCATCGTCAAACGGCACCACAAATGCACGGATGTCTTCATGTTCGTCATCAAGACCATGCAGCCCGCCCATGCCTTCACTGTCGATCAGTCCACAGAAAATCGCGACCTTTTCGCTGGTACCGCCTGGGGACACCCAGTAATTGCACACAGGAATCAGGCGGGTGGGCACGGTGCCAGCCTCTTCTTCGGATTCACGCAAGGCGACGTCCTCAGGCGTTTCGCCCTCTTCCACCATGCCCGCGACCAGCTCAATCAGCCAGGGAGAACGTTCATCCTCAAGCGCCCCGACGCGAAACTGCTCAAGCAGCACCACTGCATCTTTTTTGGGATCAAACAGCAGGACACAGACCGCCTGCCCGCGCTCGAAAAGCTCACGAGTGAACGGCCCCATCCATTCGCCGTTAAAGCGTTTATGGCGAAGGGTGAGCTTTTCCATGCGGAAGAACCCCTGATATGCGACTTCTTTTGCCTCCACGACGACATCGGCGGCTGTCATGGGCGATGGGAAAACGGACATGCTTGACCTATCTATATATCTATACAAGAATATTCGAATAAACACCGGCAATACTGACTGTTCGCTCAGTAGCAACAAAGGTGAAACTGAAAGCCGGATAATTTCTGTTAGACTTGGTGCACCTCCGGAAATTCCAGGGGCACCTGAGAGCATTTTATACCTTCTCCTGGGAAAGGCACCTTTATGAAAAAACTGCTTACTCTGACATCTGCAATCCTGTTGCCATCGGCCGTTATTGCTGCAGATCTCAGCACCATATACGACATGGCCGCCAGCAACGACCCACAAATTGCTGCTGCCCGCGCCAGTCGCGAAGCAGATGCATACAACGTCATGATCGCCCGCGGCGCTCTGCTGCCACAGGCAGAAGCCAGCTACACGCACACTAATGTCGAAATCGAAATCGACGGTGTAAACGGACTGGTCACTGATTACGAACTCGGCGCATTCTCGGTTACCGCCGGAATGTCACTGTTCAACCTGAACAGCTGGTACACCTACAAGGCAGCTCGCGCTGGTAACGACAACGGCATTTACGAGCTGCAAATGGCCGAACAGCAACTGCTGCTTCGTACGGCGGAAGCCTACTTCAACGTCCTGCGTGCCGAAGACAACCTGTCGACTGCCGATGCTGAACTGAAAGCCGTGCAACGCTCACTGGAGCAAACTAAGCAGCGCTATGACGTCGGCCTGACTGCGATTACCGATGTTCATTCGGCGCAAGCCGCTTACGATCTGAGTTATGCCAACCTGCTGGGCCAGCAGGCAAACCGCCAGATTCAGTACGAAACGCTTGAGCAGCTGACAGGCCAGACCATCAGTGATGTTGCCGCGTTGAAAGGCTCGGTGGACATGAATCGTCCAGAGCCTGCCGACCCGAACGCCTGGGTTACTTCCGGCATGGATAAATTCCCGGGCCTGCGCATGGTGGACTCACAACTTGAAGCCGCTCGCCTGCAACGCAACGCCGCACGTGCAGCGCACCTGCCTACCGTAGAAGTTTTTGCTAACTATGAAGACGGCGATCAGGCCACAACCATCACCGAAGATCCTGCTAGCGCCACCCGAACCGCTTATGGCATCAAGGTATCAGTACCTCTGCTGGCCGGTGGTTCTCTGTATGCTCAGACCAAACAGGCTGCTCTGAATTACGCTGCCGCTGACTATCTGCTTGAGAACGAACGACGCACAGTTCGTCAGAATATCCGTACTCTGTACCTGCAGGTCCAGAATGATGTTCTGAACATCAAGGCACGCCAGCAGTCGATCCGCTCTGCACGTAGTGCACTGGATGCGACCCAGACAGGGTACAAAGTCGGTACCCGCAATATTGTTGAAGTGCTCGACGCACAGCAGCAGCTGTACGGTGCAGAGCGTGACTACGCAAACGCGCGTTATGACTACATCATCAACCTGCTGACCCTGAAGTACTACGCAGGCACGCTGAACGAAGGCGACATCAATATGCTGAATGGCTGGCTGCAAGGCTGAACAGCTTTCAGCAAAACACCAATCAGCGTGAAAAAAGGGGCCTTGGCCCCTTTTTTTGTGTCCGTTTACTTTCCCCAATGAAGACGGGGCGTCTGCCCCCTGTTATCCCGCGCCGCCACTGCTATAATCGCCAGTCTTTGAATTCGCGCAAACCACAGGAATTATCACCGTGAGTGAGAGCCGCCATAACATCAAAACCTTCCAGGGCCTTATCGCTGCCCTGCAGGAATACTGGTCCGAGCAGGGCTGTGTGATCAATCAACCGCTCGATATGGAAGTCGGTGCCGGTACCTTCCACACCGCTACCTTCCTGCGTGCTATTGGCCCTGAAAACTGGGCATCTGCCTATGTTCAGCCAAGCCGCCGCCCGACCGATGGCCGTTATGGTGAGAACCCGAACCGTCTGCAGCACTACTACCAGTTCCAGGTGGTTCTGAAACCTAATCCGGTAAACATTCAGGAACTCTACCTCGATTCGCTGCGTGCAATGGGCGTTGATCCTCTGGTGCACGACATCCGCTTCGTTGAAGACAACTGGGAATCTCCAACGCTGGGCGCCTGGGGTCTGGGTTGGGAAGTCTGGCTGAACGGTATGGAAGTCACTCAGTTCACGTACTTCCAGCAAGTGGGCGGCCTTGAGTGCTTCCCGGTGACTGGCGAAATCACCTATGGTCTTGAGCGTATCGCCATGTACCTGCAGGAAGTCGATTCTGTTTACGATCTGGTCTGGACCTACGGCCCGGACGGCAAAGCCGTGACTTACGGCGATGTATTCCACCAGAACGAAGTCGAGCAGTCGGCGTACAACTTTGAACACGCGGACGTAGACTTTTTGTTCACTGCGTTTGATCAGTACGAAAAAGACTGCGCTCGCCTGATTGATGCTGGCTTGCCTCTGCCAGCCTACGAGCAGGTTCTGAAGGCATCACATACCTTCAACCTCCTCGATGCCCGTGGCGCCATCTCTGTGACCGAGCGTCAGGGCTATATCCTCCGCGTCCGCACTCTGGCGCGCTCAGTTGCACAGGCGTACTTCAACAGCCGTGCAGAACTGGGCTTCCCGCTGGCTGAAGAAGCCAACCGTGCTGATGTGCTCGCCAAGTATCAGGCCGAAAAAGCCGACCGCGAAGCAAAAGCTGCCGCTCAGGAGGAGAAGTAAAATGAGCCAGTCTAATAAAGATTTTCTGGTAGAGCTCGGTACCGAAGAGCTGCCACCAACGGCGTTAAAGTCGCTGTCTGACGCTTTCACTACTGGTGTTGAAGCCGGCCTGAAAGAAGCTGGCCTGAGCCACGGAAACGTCGTCAGCTACGCTGCTCCACGTCGCCTCGCCATCACGATTGAAGCACTCCAGTGCGAACAGGCCGATAAAGAAGAAACTCTCTACGGCCCTCCGGCGAACATTGCCTTTGATGCCGACGGTAACCCAACAAAAGCGGCTGTAGGCTTTGCCTCACGGGCAGGCGCTGATGCCTCTGAACTTCAGACGGCACCCGAGTCACACGGCAAAAATGCCGGTAAGCTGATGCTGCAACGCACCATCAAAGGCCAGCAGACTACCGAACTTCTCGCCGGCATCATTCAGACCAGTCTCGATAAGCTGCCAATTCCTAAGCGTATGCGCTGGGGTGCATCACGTGTTGAATTCGTACGTCCGGTACAGTGGCTGGTCATGCTGCTGGGTGATGCGGTAGTTGATGGCGAAGTGCTGGGCCTGAAAGCCGGTAATACCAGCCGTGGCCACCGTTTCCATGCACCGGGCGAGATCGTGATTGCCAACCCAATGGCGTATCAGGAAACCTTGCGTAGCGCCTATGTGATGGCCAGCTTTGCAGAGCGCTCAGCCCTGATCAAAGAACAGGTCACAGCTGAAGGAAAAAACCTCGGTGGCGAAGCCATTATTGATGAGGACCTGCTCGACGAAGTGACCGCACTCAACGAGTGGCCTGTCGCTCTGGCTGGCTCATTCGACGAAGACTTCCTGCGCGTTCCGCCAGAAGCACTGGTGTCTTCTATGAAAGAGCATCAAAAATACTTCCACGTGATGAAAGATGGCAAACTGCTGCCTAACTTCATCACGGTATCAAACATCGAGTCGAAAGACCCTGCGCAGGTGATCTCAGGTAACGAGAAAGTGATCCGTCCACGTCTGGCCGATGCTGCCTTCTTCTGGGATACCGACCGTAAGCAGAAACTGGAAAGCCGTTTCGCCAAGCTCGAGAACGTCGTCTGGGTAAACAAACTCGGTTCCGTTGCTGATAAAGCCCGCCGCATTGGCGCACTGGCAGCCCGCATCGCTGGCGAAACCGGTGGCGATAAAGCACTGGTTGAGCGTGCAGCGCAGCTGTGTAAGAACGACCTCGTATCCAACATGGTGTTTGAGTTCACCGACCTGCAAGGTCTCGCCGGTAAATACTACGCGGAACACGATGGCGAGCACGCCGATGTTGCAGCCGCCATGGTTGAACAGTACATGCCTGCGTTTGCGGGTGATGAACTGCCGGCAACACAGACCGGTACTCTGATTGCACTGGCCGACCGTCTCGACAGCCTTGTCGGTCTGTTTGGCTTAGGTCAGATCCCAACGGGCTCCAAAGACCCGTTCGCACTGCGTCGTGCGTCTCTGGGTGTGCTGCGTATTCTGGTTGAGAAAGAGATCAATATTGATCTGGCGACTCTGATTGATTACGCACTTGAAGGCGACTGGAAAACGGCACCGAAGGCCGATACCAAAGCCACCCTGATCGAATACATGCTGGATCGTTTCAGCGCCTGGTACGCGGATGAGAACATCCCGACTGGCGTATTCCAGGCAGTACGCGCTCTGGGCGTTACCAATGCACTGGATGTGAACCGTCGCGTTAAGGCCGTGTTCGAATTCAGCAAGCTCGATGCTGCCGAATCACTGGCTGCCGCGAACAAGCGTGTATCCAACATCCTCGCCAAGAACGGCGGCGATGCCGTCGAAGCCAAAGTTAACGGCGAGCTGCTTTCACAGAACGAAGAGCAGGTACTGGCCCGCGAAATCGCAGCCAAGCATCAGGCGCTCGAGCCCCTGATGGCCAAAGGCGATTACGCCGCCGCCCTGAACGAACTGGCTGGCCTGCGTACCGCAGTGGATGCTTTCTTCGATAACGTTATGGTCATGGCCGATGACGAAGCCGTGAAAAACAACCGTCTCGCACTGCTGAAGCAACTGCAAGGGCTGTTTATCGGTATCGCGGATATTTCGGTGTTGTAAGGCTGATACCTTGACCAAGAAAAGCCCGCCAGGCATGTCTGCTCGGCGGGCTTTTTTGTTTATTAAACAGACATATGTCACAGCTTGACTATGGTTTGGTACGGCTCAGATTGTTACACTCAGGTCAATTCAGGATCACTTGCAATGGACTATGTTTAAGCGCCTCTTTGCCTCTCATAAAAATCCCTACGTTCCCGGTCTGGACAATCCAGAGCGCGTGTCTGTATCCATTGCTGGCTGCAAGCTGGATATCACGCTGCCACCGCACTATTCCTCAGCCGGTTTCGACGCTGATGTCGAGCCGAAGGATATTCCTAATATCTACGAACGCTCCATTTACGACTACGGCCACGAATACGAAGATAATAAGTTCAGCTACGCCAACTGTATTCGTCGGAATTGGGAGTTTTTCGGCCCAATCTGGAAGTTTGATTCCATTGGAATGACTGATTTTCAGGTCACATCATTAAGAGTTGATTGCCTTCCAGAAGGAATGAGCTGTTTCAATCCAGCTACTTTAGAGCAAGTAGTCATGCGCTATTTGTATGAAACAGGCCCAGCAATGCCTGATTTCGGGCGGAAGCTTGCGCCTGTAAACTGGCGGGTCGAGAGCAAACAGGGCAACCCATGGATCTTGTTTGAGCAGCACAAAGACCTCCCGGCAGACAAGCCTGAAGAGCACGAAGACTCTAATTTTAAAGCCTTCGCAGTGACTGCCCTGGATGATCATTACATCTTATTTTTACGCTTTATTAATTTTGGAAGCATGCCGGTTGCAGAATCAATAGAGGCTGCGAGCAAAGTCCGGGATCTGGTTGTCGGTAGCATTCACTGGCAACTGAGTGATCACGCCGAAAAGCGAAAGCAGGAGGTCAGGTCCAAGTACCCCAATGCCTCTATTAGCCCGGAGCGCCAGCCTGCAACCTGGAAGTATCCCGCCAAATGGCGTGAAGGGGTTGCAAGCCAGGGCGAAACACGCGCCATCATTCTAGAACCAGGCGACCCAGCACCCGAATTCCATATTTAACCATTACACGGAGAGTAGTTATGTCAGTTACTAAAGCAGGATACGCTCAGATATTCAGCAGCCATGAATCTGGAATCGCACACAATGTGCATATTCCGGAAAGTCAGAAAGCATCGTGGGAGACAATCAAGAACTCCCACGTCGGTAACTACTATGAAACCACATTACTAAGGGCGGTATTGCGCCTTGCCGTTGGCGATAAAACGGTCGCTCCCAAAGCGAGCATAGGTGCATTCAGCTTCTCGTATACGACCAGTGCTGATCGGAAAGATATATTCATCAACCTGATCAGCTTTAAAAACGACGCTCATATTTCAGCCAGAACCCCGGGTATTTACAAGCCAAGATGGGAGGGTGATAGCTGGGAAGTTTCTGAAAGTTCAAGCCCATCTACCGCGATGGATTTAGATCACGCTTGGTCAAATAATGCTCATGTTGCTGCTATTTCAGGAGAGTTCGAAAACAAAGAGCGGGCTGGGCGAATGATGGGTGTTCATATTGAAAAAGCCTACATAAAAGGCAGTAACGCACTCTCAGATGCTCGCCAGCGAGGCAACCATTATTCCCTGTTCTGGCTGAACAACGAATTCACCAGCAAAGAGCATGTTCAAAGCCTTGTATCAATGATCCAGCAAGCGCAAAAGCAGAGCAAGAGTATGAAGTGGCTGATTCATGGGGAAGGCTGTGGCACATTCGTACAGGCACTACGCTTTATCAAAGCGAACCCGGTTGCCAGCGATATCATCACTGCGCAGAAAGGCATGGCCAATCAGGATGTTTTCTTTTCCAATCCTCGTGGACGTCACACCAGTAAAAAAGATCTGGAAGCTATCTGTAAGTCCGTCGGTATGAGTTTTGTCGATGTAAACCTCAATAAGAACGACGTTTTACATAATCCAGATGCTCGCAATGATGCTCTGAAAGAAATTGGCAAAGCGGCAGGTGCGGTTGCTTTCACCGGTGCTGGCGCTCACTTTGCGGGTGAAGCCGGTGTCGAAAGTGTGCAGAAACTTGTCGAGCTGGCGGCTTCAAGCCCAGCAGGCTTAGGTTCTGCACTGGCTATTGCCGGTGGCGTCGTCGTTATTGCTGGTAAAGCCGCCAGCCTATGCGGAATGGCACGCAACCTCAAAGGTGCAATGTCCTCGACCTTCGGTTCTGGCAACCAGAATTGGGCTTCCTGAATGATCACAATAAAAAAGCCCGGCCATTAACAATGGCCGGGCTTTTTTGTTTACAACGTACTTAAATTATTCCGCTTTATGCCCGACTCCAGCTGGGTAACCGCGTCGGATTTCTTTCATATGAATGCGTCCCTCAATTGGATCATCGCTGTGATCCTGCCATTGCATCCACTGCGTCAGCGAAATAGAAAGCTGCAATGAATAATCCAGTGAAATCCAGCTGCTGCGTCCGCTGTCATAAGCCGGTACGCCATCGCCCATCACGTTAACTGGGCCAGAGCCTGTTTCAACCGTCATATTAAATGGCTCAGCTGCTGGCGTATTGGCGAAGTAAATACTGTCTATTTCAGCAAAGCCGATACCGTTATTCACTGTTGCATCAGCACCACTGCGATCTTTACCAATAGCCGGGTTAGCCGCATTTGGCGTGACACATTCTTTGGTCAGAGATGAGAACTGCGAGAGAAGTGGCGGTGTCACCAGATTTTTGTCTGGTACAGAAGCCGTTCCATGACAGGACATACATGAGCTGTTGGCATTATCCGCAGGGCCATTTAAGCGATAATTACAGCCCAGATGCCCCATTTGCTTCATGACGTCATCACCACCGTATTTATTCAGCTCATCAACGGTATCCCAAAAAATAACTTCCTGTTTAAAGCCATTTTTCTTCACGTCGACCGGATGGTTATACGCAAGCTGACCTTCTGGTGGTGTGTCGTTACCCCACATAACACCCAGCAGAGCAATACGCTGCCACGGGTCTGCTACATCCGCCTTACGCTGACCGTCAGCAACGAAGGTACCGAACACCCACTCAGTACCTTTGGCACGACTGTCTTTTACAGCAAAGTCGAATTGCAGCAAGGTCACGTCACCCCACTCGGTAGTACTGCGAGGGCACTGCTCGCTCTCTTCAATCAACGTACACTCTTTACCGTTAGCAGGTGTGCAACTGCAGAACGTTGGATCTGAGATATTGGCATTCCAGCTCGGAAGATTCTCCATCACTGGCAGCACATCAGGGCTGAGCGTATTGAAAAGCGGCTTACCGATTACCGCGCCTTCGTCAAAGCTGACGTCGTCCTGCGGAATTTTCGCGGTGCCGTCGGCCTGCCACACTGTTCCCAATGTATAAGCTGCCGTGGCATTGAAGAAACCCACCGCCCACATGGTGCTTTGCTTATCGCCTTGGGGTGTTGAGAACGTTACCGGCGCCTCTCGTGTCAGGCCGTGTGTGAACTCGCGTCCGCTCATGGCATCGTAGGTCTGGAATGGAATGTTGTACCAGGGACGAACCTTGTTATTACACACGTCCCAGTCTTCCGCATCTTTCTGGTTAACGTTGCCCTCCTGAATATATTTCATCACCAGCCAACCGTAGTCGTACGCCAGCTTAGCTTTCTCTTCCTGAGACGTACCTTCGTCGAATAGCGCATCAAATTTGCTGTCACGCCATTTCTGACTTGCCGCATCGTCCACCGGGGAGCGCGGGAAATCATCCGACAGCTGATACACAGGGCCTGTCCAGTCAGCCGGGGGAACGTTGCTGGTTTTCTGACCGACCCATTGATCCTGAAATGCCGGGTCCTGCCAGTAACTTGGGTAAGTGCCTGTACAGGTTCCATTCCTGGTTGAATCGGTGGTTGCTACGCTTTCTTTCGGGGATTCTCCGCAAGCTGCCAGCATCAATGCTGAGCCACATACGGTCGCTGCCATAAGCCGTTTTATCATTGTTATATCCATATCCATCGTCCTTAATTGTGATGGGAAGTGTTGGGAAACCCAGATTAGCAGAGGTGTCTTGATGGATACCTGAGATTTCAGGCATGTCAGGTGTCGGGATATGACAGTGGCGACAGTAGTACGCCCCTCCCTCCCGTGTGGCCGCCAGTGTCTAATGCCACCGAAGCCTGACGACTTCCGTTATACTCGGGCTTTATTTTCCAACAGCCCGGAGCCCCTCTATGCAACTCATCATCCTCGACCGCGATGGCGTTCTGAATCAGGATTCCGATGCGTACGTTAAGTCCGTTGATGAGTGGCTGCCGATCCCGGGCAGCGCAGAAGCCGTAGGTAAACTCTGCAAGGCCGACTTCACTGTTGCTGTCGCAACGAACCAGAGTGGTCTGGCACGCGGCTATTTTTCTCAGGCTGATCTTGATGCCATGCACGACAAAATGACGGGGCTCGCTGCGGCTGAGGGCGGTGAGTTTGCTCATATCGCGTTTTGCCCGCATGGCCCGGACGATGGCTGCGACTGCCGCAAGCCACTGCCTGGTTTAATTCATCAGATCGAAGATGCGCTTAAGGTCTCGGCAGAAGGTGCCTGGATAGTCGGTGACTCGATACGCGATCTGGAGGCTGGAGCTGCAGCAGGATGCAAAACTGCGCTTGTAAGAACCGGCAAAGGCGAGAAAAGTGAGTACAAACTCACCTCTCACCCCACGTTGGCTGATGCCCCCGTATTTGAGGACCTGGCCACGTTTGTTGATTGGCTTATCGCCCAGCAACCTTAGTTGCTCACCGGCTCCCACGGTAAGGTGCCGGGCGCAGCCTCGATAAAGTTTAGGTACTGCTCAAGGTGATCCACCAGGTCGCGGATGACTTCCTCTTTGCTGCACCCAAACAAATCGTAACCCAGCGAACCATGACTCAGGTGAACATCGGCACGCCAGAAGGTCGCCGACTTTGCGCCCGCTGGCCGATAATCCGGCGCGTCATGCTCGGTGGCTTTGACCTGATAAAAGAACTCATCAACGCCCTCTCTCACGAGAGACATGGAGACTTCCCCCGTCGCGCCACTGACACGCACATCCCAACCGTGAGAACGTAGCTCTTCACTGACTTCTTCCAGCGCGGGCGTAACAACGCCCTCAATGTATTTCTCGACTTTGTTAGCACCGGGGAATTTCATCATACCATTCAGGCGCTTGCGCCAGTCTCCGCCATTGCTGTGCGGGCGAACTGGGGTAATCGCATTGATAGAGCCCTCACGATGACCTTCGATGACCAATGCCCGCCAGAGCCCGGCAACGGCCAGCAGCATGATGATCCCGAATGGTAATGCACTCACGATGGTCATGGTCTGCAATGCACTTAAACCGCCAGCCAACAACAAGGCCGCCGCTATGCCCCCTTCAAGGAAAGCCCAGAACACTCGTTGCCAGACCGGAGTCTCTAGTAAACCACCCGACGCCAGTGAGTCGACCACCAGAGAACCCGAGTCGGATGAGGTGACAAAGAAGGTAATGATCAGGAAGACGGTGATGATCGAAAGGAAAAACGACATCGGCAGGCGATCATAAAACTCAAACAGTGCCACCGCATGATTGGACTGAACCTCGCCGATTAACGCCTCTTTGCCCTGCTCCATAATCAGGTGCAATGCCGTATCGCCAAAGATAGCGAACCACAGGAATGTAAACAGCGTCGGTACCGCCAGGACACCAAACACGAACTGACGAATCGTACGTCCGCGGCTGATCTTAGCGATAAAGAGGCCGACAAAAGGCGCCCAGGCAATCGTCCAGGCGAAGATAAACAGCGTCCAGTTACCAATCCAGTCACTGTGTGTGTAGGCCTGCATGTTAAAGGTGCGCTCGACAACGCCGCCCAGATAGGCACCGGTGTTCTGCAACAGGGTATTAAGAATATGAACGCTCGGACCTACGGCGAAAACAACGGCCATAAGAAAAACTGCCAGCCCCATGTTCAGCATCGACAGGTTCTTAATGCCCTTATCCATACCCGCAACCACCGAAGCCGTCGCAGCCAGAGTAATCACAGCAATGGCGATCACCTGAACAGTCGTGCTCACCGGTATCGCTGGCCAGAGATAATTGATGCCTGCATTGATCTGAGATACCGACAGCCCCAGCGTCGTTGCCAGGCCAAACATAGTCCCCAGCACCGCGAACGTATCGACGATATGCCCGGCCCAGCCATGAATGCGATCACCAATGAGTGGGTACAACGCTGAACGCACAGATAAGGGAAGGCCATGCCTGTAGGCGAAGTAAGCCAGCACTAACCCCATCAGGCCGTAGATCCCCCAGATATGGAGACCCCAATGGAAATAGGCAATTTGCATGGCTTCTTTTGCCGCCGGCACAGTCTCTGCGGCCCCGGCCGGAGGCGTCGAATAATGAAGTACGGGCTCGGCCACACCAAAGAACAGCAGTGCGATACCGTAGCCTGCTGAGAACAACATCGCGAACCAGGCGGGAAACGAATACTCCGGCTCCGCATGATCGGAGCCCAGTCGGATATTGCCCCAACTACTGAAGCCAACCACAAGAATAAAGATCAGAAAGATCGCCACCGCTAACATGTAAAACCAGCCAAACGTCTGGGTAATCCAGCCCAGCATGCTGCTGAACAGATTGCCCGCTGCTTCTGGGTTACTGACCGTGCCGATAATCAACAGAGCCGCGGCAATAATGGTGGGGACAGCAACAGGCATAAGTAACGTTGCCTGAAGGCCTTTTCGTTCGAGATTCATTCAACACTCCGGTTTGTATGGTCCAGCGCACCCCGTCTCAGCGCGGCGTGCCTCTATAACCCTGACAAAGCCAGAGCCAGATAGCAAATCGCTACTTTTCAGCAGACAGCTTTCGCCGTACTCTGAATACAGTGCTATTCACACTCCTAAGGGGTAAACGATTGCCTGAGACCACCGCTCACTCGACATCACTCGCCGCCTGCCGCACCATCATTTTTATGGTCTGGATGACCTTCCTCACCCTGATCTGGATTCTTCCCGCCCTGATTATTTCGCCCTTAATGGATCTGCCCGCCCGGCATCGTCTTATTGGCCGGCCTTTCTGCATCGCCTGCGTCTGGTCAGCACGTCTGATTCTGGGCCTGCGCTGGAACGTCATTTACGAGGGTGAGCTACCCTCCCGGCCTTCCATTATTGTGGCTAAGCACCAAAGCAGTTGGGAAACCTTTATGCTGCCCGCGCTATTACCGCCACAAGTTCAGGTCATTAAAAAAGAGCTGACGCGTATTCCGATCTTCGGCTGGTATCTGGCCATGATGGGGCCTATTACTATCGACCGGACGCAACGGACGACAGCTCTCAAAGAGCTCGTTAAGCAAGGAACACAACGTCTGAACAACGGCTTTCATGTGCTGATATTCCCCGAAGGGAGCCGTGTCCCTGCAGGCGCACGTAAAGCGTTTTCTAAAGGGGGCAGCATGCTCGCCAGCCGCGTCAAGGCGCCTGTGATTCCCATAGCTCATAACGCCGGAGACTTCTGGCCGAACCACCACTGGATACGCTATCCGGGCACAATTACTGTCGTTATCGGGGCTCCGCTAGATAGTAAAGACTTACCAACTAAGTTTCTTCATCAGCAATGTGAAGAGTGGATAAACAATCGCGTCGACGAGATTTCTGCAACGCCTTTTCAGGGCACCGTGATTACTGAACTCACCAGCGGAAAACGATTCTGATAACTGCAACACACTGCATGATATGATCATTACCGCTATTACCGGGGGATTCACAGGGGGACACTATGGTGATTGAAGTAGGTGGTATTTTTGGCATTCTGATTCTGGTTGGCGATATCTACGCCATCCTGAATACCGTTCAGGCACGCACCACACTGGGCGTGAAAGCGGCCTGGATTGCAGCAATTCTGTTGCTGCCTGTAGCAGGCCTGATTGCCTGGTATTTCTTTGGTCCTCGCGAACCCAAGGTCAGCTGACCGACCCAGGATTCGCATACCAGACAGCGGCTTAACTATCGCCGCTGTCTGAGCTGGAGCTGGCACTTGGTGTACCCGAGCCGCCTGCATCCTTAAGTGCGCGCTCTTTACCCGCAGCTTCTTCAGCACGTTTTTCCACTTCCTCGACCAAGCGAACATTGGCGTTCGGTGCCTTGCCCTGCTTGTCTTCACCAAAGTAAATAGTCTGGTGTGGGAATGGAATCTCGATATTCCGCTCATCAAAGGCAATCTTCATTCGGCGGTTAAACTCACGGCCTACGTTCCATTGCTGGATCGGCTTAGTCTTAATCCGCGCCTTAATCATCACAGCACTGTCAGCAAACTGATCGACACCCAGCACCTCGAGGGGCTCAAGAATCAGATCTTCGAAGTCTTTGTCTGAACGCAGGTCTTCATCCACCTCGCGCATAATCGCAACGACTTCATCTGTGTTCTCACGATACGCTACACCCACATCCATCAGGTAGTAGCTGAAGTCTTTGGTCAGGTTCGAGATGATCGATACTTCACCGAATGGAATCGTGTGCACAGTACCGTCCAGGTCTCGCATCTGAATCTTGCGCAGCGTGATCTTTTCTACCAGACCAAAATGATCATTGATCTTGATGACGTCACCAATTTGCAGCAGATCCTCAAACACCACTGTCAGCCCGGTCAGGAAGTCCTTCACCAGAGTCTGAGCACCAAAGCCCACAGCAATACCCAGAACACCAGCACCGGCCAGTAACGGCATTATGTTGATGCCTACCTCAGAGAGAATCACCATCACCGACAGCAACGACAGGGTGATCAGCAGAATGTTGCGAATGATCGGCGTGATGGTCTGGAAGCGCGAGCTGTTCAGTCGCTCGTGACGGAACATTAACGACTCCAGTAAGGCATTCACGCCCTCCCAGATCGAAGCAAAAACCAGCGCAGCAAGCGAGATCGACAGCACAGTACCTAGCAGGCTACCAAGCCCCGTCATGCTCTTTTCCCCAAAATATACCGCTACGACGTCGAGTGCTGCGTACCCCACAAGAATCAGACCTAACGCATAACCGATGGCACGCTGAATAGTGAAGATTGAGCTGAAGCGCTCCTTATCCCAATGCAGGCGCTTGCGTACGCGCTTCATGCGCTTATCCAGAAACCGACTCAGGTAACCATTCAGAAAAATACCCAGCAACACCAATAAGGTAGTTACACCGAACGCCAGCACATCACCAATGATGTTCTCGGGCAGCCCATAGCTTTCCGTCAGTGCCGTAAACTCGCTCAACACGCCTGAACCAGTGCTATCCAGGCCAAAGACTGACGCCAGTTCAGGCTCGGGTTCAGGCTCTGCCTCCAGCATCAGCTCAAGCTTCTGAATCAGGTCCTGCCGCTCTGTTTCACTTTCGAGAGTACCAATCAGATTTTTAACCGCTTCTCTATCGACCGCCTTGCCATCGCTGGAGCTACCGGATGACGCAGGTGAAGCAGGCACTGCCCACACAGCAAAGGACGAAAGTAACAACAGGCACACAGCCAGTAGACGCATAGTGTTCTCCAACAAAATTATGAACTTATCGACCAGTGAATCGGCGCGGGGTTCACCCCGAGTGGCCATAATGCCGCCTATCTCAGGCTAACAAGTCATTGTGACATGCCGGCGATCTTGGCTATAACTGGTACGAGACTTTAACTATCTGCGCAGGAGAAGGCCATGAGTACCACCGCCGAGATCAGCATCCCCCAGACAGAATCAACCAACGGCATTGAAGTCCGACGTATGGACTTCAGCTTCGATCAGGTCGATACCATGGACTGGTACCGTGATAATCCGATTCTTACTGCGTTCATTGCCGTGCTCTCGGGCACCTTTCCTCCGGGCGAGCAGATGTTTATTGAATCAGTGCGCAACTACAAAGACCGCGTGACTGACCCGCAATTACTTGAGAACGTTAAAGACTTCACCCGCCAGGAAGCTCACCATACCAATCAGCACAAGCTCGCCAATGAAAAGCTGGAATCGCTTGGCTGGAAGGCACAAAACATCGAAAAACGCGTTGAAAAAGCGATTGCTCTGCTCAACGCCAAACGCTCAAAACGCGAACGGCTGGCCGCCACAGTCTGCCTTGAGCACATTACGGCAATTGTCGCGGAGTATGTACTTACTCACCCCAAACAGCTTGAGGGAATGCACCCTTCCATCAAATACATGATGATCTGGCACGCCATCGAAGAAATCGAACACAAGTCTGTCGCTTTCGATGTGTACATGGCCACCGGCGGTCAGCGTAAGACTCTGCTGCGTATCATGCGCGCCATTGCGGTACTGTTTCCCACCCTCACCATTGGTCGTACGATTTACCTTCTTTGGGCCGCACGACGCATGCCCAGCTGGGCTCAGGTCAAAGAAGCCTGGGGCATGCTCTTTGGTGAAGACGGCATGTTCACCTGCATCAAAGCACCATTCAAAGATTTCTACCGCGAAGACTTCCACCCCGAAGATCACGACAATCGTGAGTTGATCGAAAAGTGGAAAGCCGAAATTGAAGCGTACCGGGCTAGCTAAGCACGGGTTAACAGTCAGGCCAGCCAGACGACAGCCGAGCTTATTCCAGAAAGAACTTCGCCCGCTGCAGGTACGCCTGCCGATCAGACAGGCCGTTATAGCCGCCATTGACCCTGCGGGTAATACCCAACAGATCATCCTGATCGGCCTTTTCCTGCAGGTGCCGGGTTTCCCAGAACCAGAGGCTCACCTTTAGCGCATGCTCAGGGGTGGACAGTAATTCCGGCCAATCCGGCTGCGACGTATCTATCCCGGCGTACTCTGCGTACTGCTCGTAGTTATAACGTCCTGTCAGTTGAATTAACCCACGGCCCTTAAAGCGAACCCCGTCACCGGGTTGGGTATTGCCCAGATCAGAGCGCCCTTCGTAAGCCTCACCAGAAGCCAGCTCTTCTGTGTAAAAGAGCGACAGACTCTCGTGTCCGATCTGAGCGAGAAAGTGCGCCAGGCGGCGAGCACCAGAAACACACCCTGTCTGTTCAGCGGCAGTCTGCATCAGCGGAAAATAGGTTTCGATCTTTGATAAAGGTGCGGTCGGCATAACTGCTGCCAGGCAATCACTGGAAAACGCCTTCGGCTGCAGGTCTTTCAAAGTACGTAACGTGCGACCGTTAGGGTCGACCCGACCATCAGGGCGGTTAAGCCCCACTGCCCCACGCTGAAAAGCATCAATCACACTGATGGTTGCCGGGCCAATCAGGCCGTCAACCACTAAAGGTTTCTCCGGGCTGAGAACCTGATTCAATGCCGCCTGCACGATACGCACATCAGACTTCATATTTACGCCGCCAGCGCCAACACTGCACTGAATGCACATACGACAACTCCTTTGCTTTAAAAACCCGTTCAGCGGCCATACAGGCCCGCCTGCTTGCCTTCATCATTACTGAGGGCGGCGATTTTCTCAATGGCTGAGGCATGTCCTCACGCGCCACTGCGGACGTTCTTTCCTTTCGTTGAGCCGAATAAGCGAAGTATTCGGCTCATAGCGTGAGCCGATTAGATCCTTACTGAACAAAAAGCCCCGGCTGACGCATATCAGCCGGGGCTTTTTAGAGGTCTTTATCGTATCGACTTTCCCTGTGTTCCACGTGGAACATGGAACACAGAGAGCAGCGGATCAGAAGTCCAGGTTCGCTACGTTCAGTGCGTTCGCTTCGATAAAGGCACGACGTGGCTCTACGTCATCGCCCATCAGTGTAGTGAACATCTTGTCGGCGCCGATGGCATCTTCGATGCTGACCTGAAGCATGCGACGAGTCTCTGGGTCCATAGTGGTTTCCCAGAGCTGCTCAGGGTTCATCTCGCCCAGACCTTTATAACGCTGGATGTTGAAGCCTTTCTGAGCTTCGTGGAGCAGCCATTTAACCGCATCCCAGAAGTCATTGATCATGTGAACGCGCTCGCCGCGCTGGATGTAGGCACCCTCTTCCAGGGTCTCAGCCAGCTTCTCGCTCATGCTCGCGAGCTTGTTGTAGCCATTGCCACCGAAGAAGTCGACATCAAGGATGTAGTCACGTGCCATACCATGTGTGATCACTTTTACGTCGACGTTGTAGTTGTCACGCTCTGGATCTTTAACCGTCGCAACTTCGAAGTGTGAGCCACTGCGGCCTGCATCAGGAAGCTGTTCACGGAGCTTGCCAACCCACTCATTCATGGCAGCTTCGCTGGTCATCATGTCGGTAGTGACGCGTGGAAGAGTCAGCATCAGGTGCAGAATCTCTTTACGCACAACGTTCGACATACGATCGACCGTCTCTTGGGCAGAGCGATACTGATCTACTATCTGGGCAAACGCCTCGTCAGAGATCGCTGGGGCGCCCTCAGAAGGGTGCAGAGCGGCTTTCTCGAGTGCGATATGGGTAAGGTAGCTCTCCATCGCTTCTTCGTCTTTGATGTACTGTTCCTGCTTACCACGCTTGATCTTGTACAATGGCGGCTGAGCGATGTAAACGTGGCCACGCTCAATGATTTCAGGCATCTGACGGAAGAAGAAGGTCAACAGCAGCGTACGGATGTGCGCACCATCGACGTCAGCATCCGTCATGATAATAATGCGGTGATAACGCAGCTTATCCGGATCAAACTCTTCACGACCGATACCACAGCCCAGTGCAGTAATCAGTGTGCCGACTTCGGCAGAAGACAGCATCTTGTCGAAGCGAGCTTTTTCTACGTTAAGGATCTTACCTTTGAGTGGCAGAATAGCCTGGGTCCGGCGGTCACGGCCCTGCTTAGCAGAACCACCCGCAGAGTCACCCTCCACCAGGTACACTTCGGAGAGTGCCGGGTCTTTTTCCTGACAGTCTGCCAGCTTACCCGGCAGACCTGCGATATCGAGCGCACCCTTACGACGGGTCATCTCACGTGCTTTACGCGCCGCTTCACGGGCCCGGGCAGCATCAATCATTTTGCCAACAAGCTCTTTCGCCTGCTGTGGGTTTTCCAGCAGGAAGTCCTGGAACTGACGCCCCATTTCCTGCTCAACGGCAGGCTTAACTTCACTGGAAACCAACTTATCTTTGGTCTGTGAACTGAACTTAGGATCAGGCACCTTAACCGAAATAATCGCCGTGAGACCCTCACGAGCGTCATCACCTGTGGTCGATACCTTGGCTTTCTTATCCAGGCCTTCCTGAGTAATGTAAGAGTTCAGAGAACGCGTCAGCGCGGCGCGGAAGCCCGCGAGGTGCGTACCACCGTCACGCTGTGGAATATTGTTGGTATAGCAGTGAATGCTTTCCTGGAAACCGTCGTTCCACTGCATTGCTACTTCAACACCGATACCGTCGTCGCGCTGCTCAGTTAAAAAGTGGAAGACTTCGCTGACGGGTGTTTTGCCTTCGTTCAGGAAGCCAACAAACGAGCCCAGACCACCTTCAAATTCAAAAATATCTTCTTTATCAGAGCGCTCATCCTTCATATGGATCCGCACACCTGAGTTCAAAAACGACAGTTCACGCAGGCGCTTTGCCAAATAGTCGTAGCTGAATTCGGTCTTGGTGAAGGTCTCTTTCGACGGCAGGAAGGTAATCGCTGTACCCGTAGTGTCAGATACACCGACTTCTTTCAATGGGTAATCAGGCACACCATGCGTGTATTCCTGCTCGTACAGCTTACCGCCGCGTCGAATGGTCAACTTCAGCTTCTCAGACAGCGCGTTTACTACCGAGACACCTACACCGTGCAGGCCGCCGGATACCTTGTAGGAATTGTCATCGAACTTACCGCCCGCGTGGAGTACGGTCAGAATAACCTCTGCAGCCGATACGCCCTCTTCCGGGTGAAGCTCGGTAGGAATACCACGACCGTTATCGGAGACCGTGATTGAGTTGTCCTGATGGATAACAACCTCAACTGTGTCACAGTGACCAGCCAGCGCCTCGTCAATGGAGTTATCGACCACCTCGAACACCATGTGGTGGAGGCCGGTACCGTCGTCGGTATCGCCGATATACATCCCTGGACGCTTCCGTACCGCATCGAGGCCTTTAAGAACCTTAATACTGGACGAATCGTAACTCTGATCACTCATTCGGTGCATTCCTCTAATTTGCCATGTTCCACGTGGAACACTTTACTGGCGACTGGCTGCCAGACATCGGTTAGTTTTTCTTTGTCGATGCTGGTTATAAAGACCTGACATTTTAAATCTTCCAGCAGCTTGCATAAAGCAAAACGGTGCTTTTCGTCGAGCTCTGACGCAAGATCATCCACAAGATAGATAGTCCGGCGCCCACTCTCCTGCTGGAAGAGCGATCCCTGCGCAATCTTAAGCGCTGAGACCACTGTTTTCTGTTGCCCCCGAGACAAAATCTCAGAAGCCGGTTGTTTGTCGCACTTAATGCGAAGCTCGGCCCTGTGAGGACCTGACTGGGTATATCCGAGCGTCATATCACGCTCCTGCTGACGGCTCAGAACGTCCGCCAGACGAGAGTCTTTTTCCCACCCCGGATAATAAGCCAGTGTGACAGATATTGAAGGATCTAGCTCGTTCAATATCCGCTCAAATTCAGGTTTAAAGCGCTTAAGGTACGCCTGGCGTTCATTATCAATATGCTCAGCGGCCTCGATAAAGCCAGCGTTCCAGACATCCAGCCACTCTTCTTCCTTCTGCTTCAGTACGGCGTTTCTCTGTTTGAGATGCTTTCTGAAGGTTTTCCACTGTTCCATGAAACTTTGTTCCACGTGGAACACACCCCAATCAATAAACGCCCTGCGCTCTTCCGGCGAACCCGAGAGTAGCTTAAAGGTGTTCGGCTCAATGATCTGAACGGGCAACCAATGCGCTGCTTCAGCCTGGCTTGTCAGAACAGAGCCATTCAACTTAAGAAGATGGTCCCCTGCCTTCAAACGCAGAGACTCCATTTCGCATGCACCCATATCCGGATCTTCAATGGAAAAACGCATTTCCATCCGATCATTATCGTAGGCAAGCACATGCTTAAGCTGATTAGTACGGAATGACTTACCGGAGGCCATCACAGCAATTCCTTCAAGAATGCTGGTTTTGCCGGAGCCGTTATCTCCGTAAATGAAATTGACGTGGGGATGGGGATCAAAGATCAGTGGCTGCAGATTACGCACACCACTGATCCTGAGATGCCTGACTGGCATAAATCAGAAACGCCTGAGACTACAGACGCATCGGCATAACAACGTACATAGCATCAGAGCTGTCTGGCTCTTCAATCAATGCGCTGCTGTTTGCATCCGACAGTGTGAACTTAACCTGTTCGGTTGAAATAACGCCAAGAACATCCTGAAGGTAAGAAACGTTGAAGCCGATCTCAAGCGCATCGCCCTGATACTCAACCGCTGTCGTTTCTTCGGCTTCTTCCTGCTCTGGGTTATTCGCGAATACCTGAAGCGTATCGGTACCCAGCACCAGGCGAACACCACGATACTTTTCATTAGAAAGAATCGCAGTACGGTTAAACACCTGACGCAGATCTGTACGATCAGCCAGAACCACGTTATTACCGCCCTTAGGAATCACACGGCTGTAATCCGGGAACTTACCGTCGACCAGTTTCGAAGTGAAGGTAAACTCTTCAGTCTGAGCACGCAGATGGTTGGCACTCAACGACAGGCTTACGCTGGCTTCTGGATCAGTCAGCAGTTTCGCCATCTCCAGAACACCTTTACGCGGCAGAATGATCTGACGTGTTTCAGCCAGACCAGAGACTTCTGTAACACAGGTCGCCAGACGGTGGCCGTCGGTAGCAACAGCGCGCAGACTGTCTGCGGTAACTTCCATCAGCATACCGTTCAGGTAGTAACGAACATCCTGCTGTGCCATGGCAAAGCTTGAGCGATCAATAATATGACGCAGGCTGGCTTGTGGCAGAGAGAAAGATTGCTCGTCGGCAATCGCATCCACGTTCGGGAATTCCGTCGCAGGCAGAGTAGAAAGCGTGAAACGCGAACGACCTGAGCGAACATTAACGCGCGCTTCATCCTGCTCGATCTCAATCTGAGCGCCATCCGGCAGAGAGCGACAGATATCCATCAGCTTTTTCGCTGGAACCGTAATCGAACCTTCCTGGCCGACTTCATCAAGAGTGACCCGGCCTACCAGCTCAACTTCAAGGTCGGTACCTGTGAGCGACAGCTGCTGACCTTCAATTTCAAGCAGTACGTTTGACAGTACTGGCAGAGTCTGACGCTTTTCTACAACACCTGCTACCAATTGCAGTGGGCGCAGAAGGGCTTCCCTGGATATTACGAATTTCATGGTTCTCCACTCGGTCCGGAGCCTGAGCTAACAGGCGTTAGGTTGTCAGTAAGCGCAGCAGGTTCTTATAATCTTCCCGCACATCAGCACTGGATTCCTGCAATTCTTTAATCTTGCGGCACGCATGCAAGACCGTTGTATGGTCCCGGCCGCCAAACAATTCGCCTATCTCAGGCAAACTGTGATTTGTCAGTTCTTTGCTCAATGCCATGGCGACCTGACGAGGTCGCGCGATCGAGCGTGTACGGCGCTTAGATAATAAATCAGACATCTTGATTTTGTAATACTCTGCGACCGTACGTTGAATATTTTCAACGCTGACCTGCTTATCCTGGAGCGCTAATAAGTCTTTCAGCGACTCCTTAATAAAAGGTAGAGTGATTTCACTGCCCGTAAACTGAGCATTTGCAGCGACACGCTTCAGCGCCCCTTCCAGCTCACGCACATTAGAACGAATTTTCTGAGCAATAAAGAAAGCAGCATCATCCGGGAGGTTCATCCCTGTCTGCTCGGCCTTCTTCATCAGAATTGCCACTCGCGTTTCAAGTTCAGGTGGTTCAACCGCTACCGTCAGACCCCAGCCGAAACGTGACTTCAGACGTTCTTCCAGACCCGCGATCTCTTTCGGATACCGATCACAGGTCAGAATCATCTGCTGACCGCCTTCTAATAAGGCATTAAAGGTATGGAAGAACTCTTCCTGCGAGCGCTCTTTGCCTGCAAAGAACTGAATATCATCAATCAGCAAGGCATCGAGGCTACGGTAAAAACGCTTAAATTCGTTAATCGCACCCAACTGGAGTGCTTTCACCATATCCTGAACAAAACGCTCTGAGTGCACGTAAAGTACACGGGCGTTCTTGTTCTTAGTTTGTAAGTAGTTACCAACCGCGTGCATCAAGTGGGTCTTACCCAGACCAACACCACCATATATAAAGAGTGGGTTGTACGAGCCACCAGGATTATCAGACACCTGCTTCGCAGCGGCATGCGCCAGCTGGTTCGACTTACCTTCTACAAAGGTATCGAAGGTGAAGTTCTGATTAAGAAAGCTCTGATGCTGCAAGCCACCTTCAACCTGCACCTTTCTTTTAGGTGGCGGAGTCGGTGCAACCGGCGTGGGCTCAGTTACCGGATCAACCACCGCAAGTTCGGCAGCTGACGGGCCAGAATCTTCAGCAAACGCCATAGGTTCAGCACTGTAAGAGCCGCCCAATGGCGCAGTTTCTATCTTAGATGCGGGTTCTCGCGGCGCGGCAAAGCTCATCGTATCGTCTTTTATAGAACGAGGCTCTGGGCGAGGCGGCGGTGTCGTCGGACGCTGAAACATAGGACGGGACTCACCCGCGACTATATTAACGTGCGTGAGCAAGCCGCCATTAAGATCTGAGATGATTTCCTGAATACGTTGAAGGTACTTATCTCTTACCCAGTCTTTTACAAACCGGTTAGGCGCACTCAGGACGAGCTGTCCATTATCAGCGCTGGCGGTCAGAGGACGAATCCATGTGTTGTATTGCTGTGCGGGTAACTCGTGCTGCAGATACCCCAGGCAGTCTTCCCACAAACCCGTCACATGCACCTCTGAATCCTGACGTCGAAATGAATAGCTATAAAGAAGACGGACATACTACCCGAGGAAGTGCTGGTTATCCACAGAAATACGCCATTCTGATGAACAAAGTTACCACCTGACCTGTGGATAAGTCTCTTAACAGCTTGTCTTTTAAGGGATGAATGAAATTGTGAACAACTCGCGATCCGGTCATCACTGTGTATAACCCATGGTTTCGTCCACCAAATGAACCCAACTTCCGGACAGTCTTTACCTCGTTTATCCGCAGACTTATTTCGAGTCTAATCCATTGAAAATAATAGATTTTTTTGAGTTATCAACAGAATTAAGCGCCCGTTTTAATAATAACTTCAGATTTCTTCTCTTCTTCATCACACATCATCAGTACTTAAAACATAAATATTCATCAGAATGACCGGTCTTCACGTTTTTCAGAAAGTTCATAAACAAAGCGATCTCAGCGTTGCGTTAAGTGTTTCTTTTGCATACAATTCCCGGCCCTAAAAATTGCCCTGATTATCTGGGCCTGTTCACACTGACTGGGTGATGATATGAAACGTACATTTCAACCAAGCGTACTGAAGCGCAAGCGTACTCATGGTTTCCGTGCCCGCATGGCAACCAAAAACGGCCGTCAGGTTCTGGCACGTCGTCGCGCTAAAGGCCGTCACAGCCTCGCTGCTTAATTGCTGTAACTTATCTGCGCAGAGAGAAGTATGCCGGACCATTGCTTCCGTAAAGACTTACGGCTGCTGAGACCGGCAGAATTCAAACGTGTTTTCGATAACACAGCTCTGCGCGGTAGCACGCCTCACCTTCTGGTACTGGCTGCTCCCAACGAACTGAACCGACCTCGTGTCGGTTTTGTTCTGGCGAAAAAACAGCTCAAGCTAGCGGTAGATCGCAACCGGGTTAAACGCCTGGTACGCGAATCTTTCCGACAGCATCAGCATGATCTCGCCAGCCATGACTTTGTCATTTTGGCACGTTCGGGAATCGTTCAGCTGGACAATCAGCAGATTCGTGAGATGATCGACAGCCTCTGGTTCAGACTGAAGAAACCCCATGGCAAACACCAAGGCAGAAAACGCAAACCGCGGCGTTAATCCTGTAGCCAGGATAGCCCTGACGCTGATTTCTGTATATCGGTATGCCATCAGTCCGATGCTTCCCAGCCGCTGTCGATACTACCCCACTTGTTCCTCATACGCTGAAGAAGCCATCCGTCGTTACGGAATCCTTCGTGGAGGCTGGTTAGCACTTCGTCGTATTGGCCGTTGTCACCCATGGGGTGGTCACGGTGTCGATCTGGTACCAGATCTGGAAACACACACTCATTCAACTCATTGTTGCCAACGGAAACCCTGATCATGGATATCCGCCGTTTAGTCATTTATGCAGGACTTGCGATCTCCTCTTATATGCTGATTCTTGCCTGGAATCAGGATTACGGAACTGAGAACGTTACGACCCCAGTTGCTGAAACCAGCAACGAATCAGCACCAGATTTTGGTTCTGACACCCCAGACACTTCCGATGCTGTAGATGCAGATGTACCGGATGTCAGTGATCAACCAGCGGTCAGCTCAGCTGATATGCCTGAAGTTGCTGCACCGACGGGTGACGTCATCACAGTACAGACCGACGTTCTCAACGTAGAGATCAATCCTAAGGGCGGTCAGGTTGTTTCGGTTCGTTTACCTCAGTATTCAAAGTCGATTAAACAAAAAGACGTTCCATTTACCCTGCTCGAAAACAGCAACACTCGTCTCTTTATCGCACAAAGCGGCCTGGTTGGACGTGACGGCATCGACAAAAACAACGGTGCGCTGTACAGCACTGAAAATACTGAATACACGCTGAACGAAGGCGAAGAGACACTCGAAGTTGTGCTGACTCACCAGTCCGAAAAAGCGTACGTAGAAAAAATCTTCACCTTCACCCGCGGTGAATACCTGATGGATGTGCGCTACAAAGTACGCAACATCTCGCAGGAGCCATGGCAGGGTGCGTTTTACGCACAGCTGAAGCGCGACGGTTCTGATGACCCTTCTCAGTCAAGCAGCATGGGTATGCAGGCGTATCTGGGTGCCGCATTGACCACCAGTGAAGAGCGTTACCAGAAAGTAGGTTTTGATGACCTCGAAGAAGGCAAATTCAAAAGTGTTGAAGAAGGTGGCTGGGCTGCCATTCTGCAACACTACTTCGTATCTGCGTGGATTCCTGCACAGGATCAGCAGCACACCTACAACGGTCGTTACGTGAAAGGAAACTACATCTTTGGTTTCTACGATAACTCCGTTAGCGTGGCTCCGGGTGAAACCGCGACCATGGGTGCTCAGCTCTACACTGGTCCTAAGATCCAGGATCGTCTGGAAGAAATCGCACCAAACCTGAACCTGGTGATCGACTACGGCATCCTCTGGTGGGTAGCGCAGCCGCTGTTCGGATTACTGAACTTCATTCAGTCTGGCGAAATTGACTTCCTGGGTCTGGAAATTGATCTGGGTGGTGGCGTTGGAAACTGGGGTGTTGCCATTATCCTGCTGACTGTTCTGATTAAGCTGGCGTTCTTCAAGCTGTCGGCGATGTCGTATCGTTCAATGGCGAACATGCGCAAAGTTGCACCGAAAATGGCGGAAATCAAAGAGCGCTACGGTGATAACCGCGAGAAACTTGGTCAGGAGATGATGAAGCTCTACAAGACCGAGAAGATCAATCCACTCAGTGGTTGTTTGCCAATTCTGGTTCAGATGCCAGTATTCATCGCACTGTATTGGGTGCTGATGGAATCGGTAGAACTGCGTCAGGCGCCTTTCTTCCTCTGGATTGAAGACCTGTCGATCAAAGATCCGCTGTTCATCCTGCCATTGTTGATGGGCGCATCTATGTTCATCCAGTTCAAGCTGAACCCAACACCGCCAGACCCGATGCAGGCGCGTGTTATGCAGCTTATGCCAGTGATCTTCACAGTATTCTTCCTGTGGTTCCCTGCAGGTCTGGTACTGTACTGGGTAGTGAACAACGTACTCTCGATTGCACAGCAGTACGTCATTACCAAACAGATTGAGAAGAGCTGACGCTCTGACCAATCTTAAAAAGGCGCTGCGGCGCCTTTTTTGTTGCCTTAAAATGGGCGCATTCACACACGACACTCCGATGTCATGATGGTCTTAGAGAGAGATAAGGACTATCAAGAAACAAAAGGCCAGACCATGACCCAGGTACACCAGGACACCATCACAGCCATCGCAACGGCCCCGGGGCGCGGCGGTGTCGGCATTATCCGCGTGTCTGGTGAGAAAGCCTTACAGGTTGCACGACAAGTACTGGGTTACGAGCCAAAACCGCGTTACGCGCATTACGGGCCGTTCAAAGCAGAAGGTGGCACCGTACTCGACGAAGGCATCGCTCTCTTCTTCCCGAATCCGAATTCGTTTACCGGCGAAGACGTACTCGAATTGCAAGGCCATGGTGGCCCTGTGGTGCTCGATCTTCTGCTGAAAGAAGTCGTTGCACTTGGCTGCCGTATGGCCCGCCCCGGTGAATTCTCAGAGCGTGCCTTCTTAAACGACAAACTGGATCTGGCTCAGGCCGAAGCCATCGCCGATCTGATCGACTCGGCGTCTGAGCAAGCGGCACGTTGTGCGCTGCGCTCTATGCAGGGTGAATTCTCCAAAAAAGTGCATGAACTGCTCGATCAGCTGATACACCTGCGGATGTACACCGAAGCCGCGATCGATTTCCCTGAAGAAGAAATCGACTTTCTCAGTGATGGCAAAGTCGAAGCCATGCTTACTGACGTCGAACAGGCGTTAGAAAAGGTACTGCGAGAGGCAAATCAGGGTGCGATTCTGCGTGAAGGCATGAACGTCGTGATCGCTGGGCGCCCAAACGCCGGTAAATCTTCTCTGCTGAATGCATTGGCTGGTCAAGAGCGAGCAATCGTCACTGACATCGCCGGTACCACCCGCGATGTACTGAAAGAACATATCCACATCGACGGTATGCCGCTGCACATCATCGACACCGCAGGTTTACGTGATGCACCCGACGAAGTTGAACGCATAGGTATTCAGCGCGCCTGGGACGAGATCAGCAAGGCGGATCGTATTCTGCTGATGATTGACTCAACCACAAACGAAACCGACCCTGAGAAGCTCCTGCACGCCCTCTACGATGAACGCGGACTCGAACAGCAGACTGATGACCTGCTCGCTAGCGGACGTGTGACCGTGATCCGTAACAAAGCTGATCTCTCGACTGAGAACATTGGCTTGGATACAACCGAAGGCTCAAACGCTAACTATCCAACCATCACGCTATCTGCAAAACAGAACGCCGGCGTAGATACCCTGCGCGAACACCTCAAAGACGTGATGGGATACAACGCCGCGAATGAAGGCGGCTTCCTCGCCCGCCGCCGCCATATCGACGCCCTGAGTCGCGCCAAAGACGCCCTCGCCTACGGCCGCCAACAGCTTGAAGGTATGGGTGCCGGCGAACTCCTCGCTGAAGACCTACGTATGGCACAAAACGCACTGAACGAAATCACCGGGGCCTTTACCGCTGATGATTTGTTGGGTGAGATTTTTGGAAGCTTCTGTATTGGGAAGTGATGGCCTAGCTATCTAGCTCTTCTAAGTCGTATTTTTTCCCAAATTCAGTTGCGTCGGCTTTAGCGTCCACGCAATCGAACTTTTGAATCCACTCTGTTCTTTCGTATCCAGTGTCGTCAAAAGTCAGACCGAACCGATTAAGCAGTTCCCTTTCTAGTTCAGAGAAATAACTATCCATATCCACTCCTGCTCACTATGTGACTTATAGTCCGTAGACTTATAGTCAACTAACGGTTGAAGTTCAAGCTTGGTGTTTAAGCTGGAACTAAAAATGGAAAATCAGCTTCTTGTTTTGTTTGGCGAGCGTATTCGTAATGCGCGGTTGTCAAAGAAATTAAGTCAAGAACAGCTCGGGAGCTTGGCTGATCTTGATCGAACGTATGTTAGTGGTGTTGAGCGGGGAAAGCGAAACGTCTCTCTTCTGAATATCTATAAGCTTTCAATAGCTCTAAATATTTCTATGTCGTCATTACTTGATTTCGAGGTTGACGATGAATAGAGCATATTACTCAGCTACGGTTGAAGAATTCTTAAAAGATACTGATGAAACAATCATCGGCTCTATAGTTCCCTGTCACTCGCAGGAAATTGTTCATCAGCAGACAAGAGCTTGGGAAGAGCAAATTCCAATTCTAAAGGAACAGTTAGCTGGATTCGCTGACGGTCACATTGCTTTCGAAGCGCTTATTCCTAGGATGGGGAAGAGAGCCGATGCAGTTTTCTTGTATAAAGGAATAGTGTTTGTTCTGGAGTTTAAAGTTGGAGAAAAGGAATATCGGTCTGGTGATATTGCCCAGGCTGAAGGATACTGCATAGATTTTCAGTACTTTCATGAAGGTAGTCAGGATCGTCTTATAGTACCCATCTTAGTAGCGACAGGTGCCAGTCATTCTATAAAAATCGATTCTGCTATTGAAAAAAAAATTGCAGCAGTGCAGAAGTCTAACGGAAAGAATATAGAAGATATCATTAGTTTTTTCACAGAATCAGGAGATTGTAATCGATCTTCAGAAATAACAATGATTGAATGGCTCTCATCGAGATATAAGCCTACTCCAACAATTATCGAAGCAGCAAGAGCCCTATACTCGAATCATAGGGTCGAAGATATTTCTCGAAGTGATGCTGAAGCAGAAAATATCTCTAAGACCACCAGTGAGTTAAACAAAGTCATCTCGTACTGCCATACCAATACTAAAAAAGCTATTTGCTTTGTTACAGGTGTGCCAGGCGCAGGGAAAACGTTAGTGGGATTGAATATTGCTACTCAGCCGACATCGGATGATGAAGAGATAGCCGTTTACCTCTCTGGCAATGGGCCACTAGTCAATGTGCTTAGAGAAGCATTGATCCAAGATCAAATTCAGCTTGGTAGTCGGAGGGCCGAAATAGAACCTCGTGTTAAAGCCAGCATTCAGAATGTGCATCATTTTAGAAGCCAATATGGATTAAGTGAGGAGGAACCGCCAGAACGAGTAGTGATTTTTGATGAGGCTCAGAGAGCTTGGGATGAAGAGCACCTTACGAAAAGCAAACCGGTCTATAAGGGATTAGGGTCAGAGCCAGATATTCTACTAACTAGTATGGATAGAAAAGAAGATTGGTGCGTAGTAGTGGCACTTATTGGTAGCGGTCAAGAGATTAATAGTGGAGAAGTAGGTGTTTTATCTTGGATGACTTCGATTAAAGAAAAATTTCCACATTGGGAAATTTTCCATTCAAATAATATTCAGAACCAGCTACTTCCATACGATCGAATTAATTGTATTGAGAAAAAAGAGTTTCACCTATCAGTCTCTCAAAGATCTTTTAGGGCGACTAATCTTGCAAGCTTTGTCGATGCGCTTCTTAGTACAGATACAAAGCAAGCAAAACGTCATTATGAAATTCTTAAAGATAGCTATCCCCTAACAATAACAAGAGATCTAGAGGTAGCCAGATCTTGGATTAAAGGTCAATGCAGAGTGAACGAAAGGATGGGAATTCTTTCTAGTTCTTCCGGCAAGCGGCTGCGAGCTTGTGGGATAATAAATACTAAGGAAGTAGATGAAAAGAACTGGTTTTTGAAGCCTGCTGCTGATGTCAGAAGCTCGAATTTCTTAGAGGAAGCCGTAAGTGAATTTAAGGTTCAAGGTTTGGAGTTAGACTGGACTATTCTAGGTTGGGACGCAGATCTTAGATATACGAAGAATGGTTTTAAATACTATAATTTCTCTGGAACAAAATGGACTACTAGACACCAAGAACAATCTAGAAAATATCTCGAAAATGCCTATCGTGTGCTTTTGACCCGAGCAAGGCAAGGGATGGTTATATATGTTCCTTATGGAAATAATGATGACGGGACGCGGCTTACTGCATTCTATGACGAAACATACAATTATTTGAAATCATGTGGCATTGAAGTTATTGATTAACCTGAAAACGGTGTGTGAAGCACTGTTTAGGGCAGAAAGGCTGGAAGTTGTTAAAGCGTTATTGCCCTTGAATTTGACGGCGCAAGATGGGTTGATTAAGTGATAATCTGGACAGTCATCCTAAGAGGCTCTCTTACGATCACTGTTCACGGGATTGATACTAAATTGAAGAAGTTGACAAACTGGCTGTGTCTTCATCAGCTGCTTCCACATTTATCCACGAATCAGGCCTTACTCCATTGAATACAATTGAAGAAATTGTTTTGATTAGGATTTTTCCATCTGGAAGATCACTTATAGTTGGATTGTACCGGTCAACAGCAAGGTATGCAGGAAAAACATTCTTGGGGTTTCCGAGTGGAGGAATGATACTACCATCATCGAGTCCAACTTTTATATTCTCAAGTTCCGAAATTAAATTTATTTCATCTTTGTTTAATTTTCTTTCAGAGTGCTTCAGTACTGAAATTAGAGAATCTATGTATCGAATAGCATATTCTTTATACTCTTTCTTAAAAAGTAACTTTCCATTTTTTGCTATGGAAATTATACGCTGCATAGGTACTTCAATTTCTCGGTATGCATTCTCTGGAGACGAAGCATGAAAATTAAGTGTACCATCGGTGTACACGTACCTGATTGTTGATAGCATTTCTCTGTTCTGGTCAACAAAACCGGACACATTAATTTGCTAATTTCTCGTAATCTAC
>NZ_CFHJLR010000009.1:0-131230 GCF_984348125.1 Thalassolituus sp. | reverse complement strand
AGTTCTTACTTGAAATCTTATGTCTCCACAACATCTCAGTAAGCACCCACACGAAATTGTCTGAACAATTTGTTAAAGAACTTTGCTTCGTGTTTCACTCGAAGCGGGCTGCGCATTCTAAAGAGTTAATCTTCGATGTCAACCTCTTTTTTCTGACTGGTCCGAAGTAATCCGTTCCGTTCAGAGCGGGGCGCATTATATAGTGATTAAATTCACTGTCAACCCCTTGTTTTTCCTTTGTTTTTTCCGCTTCCGGAAGAAGCCGTCTCAAGTCAGGAGCGGCGCATTATAGAGATCTCATTTGCGCCGTCAACAGTCTTTCTGAATTATTTTTCAAGTTCGAACAAATGATGCTTTTTCTTGCCCATGCGAACCATAAAGAAGCGTCCGTACATAGCATTACCAGCACTGAAGATCTCGGCGCCTTTCATCAGGTCATCCATACCGTATGCCTGACCGTTTACGATGACGGCATTGCGGCCGAGCGCATCTTTAACCTGCTTACCCTGGCCCATACCTGCTTCAGAAAGTATCGCTGTCAGAGGTTTATCACCCAGACCAGTGATGTCCAGACCGCTTGATGGCAATCCATCCTGCTTGATCTGTTCCAATTCACTTTCGGATAATTGCGTTAGATCGCCAGAGAAGAGCGCTTCGGTAATACGACGGGCTGAATCGAGCGCTTCCTGACCATGCACCATTCGGGTAACTTCTTCCGCAAGGATCGGCTGCGCTGTCTTGCGACCTTCAATCGTCGCATCATGCGCTTCAATCTCTGCAATTTTTTCAACCGGCAGGAACGTGAAGTAACGCAGGAATTTGTAGACGTCTGCGTCTGCCGTATTCATCCAGAACTGGTAGAAGGCATAAGGCGAGGTTTTAGAAGGATCCAGCCATACAGCGCCCGATTCTGTCTTACCGAATTTTGTACCGTCAGATTTGGTTACGAGTGGAACAGTGAGACCAAACGTCTGCGCGCCATTCTGACGACGGGAAAGGTCGATACCACCAACGATATTACCCCACTGGTCGGAACCACCAATCTGCAGGGTGCAGTCGTAACGTCGATTCAGTTCAGCGAAATCCATCCCTTGAAGCAACGCATACGAAAACTCGGTGAACGAGATCCCCGCCCCTTCTCTATTCAGGCGCTGCTGCACCGACTCTTTATTGATCATGGCATTTACAGAGAAGTGCTTACCGACATCACGAAGGAAGTCGAGTACGTTCATCTCACCTGCCCAGTCAAGGTTATTCACAACAACGGCTGGGTTCTCAACACCGTCAAAGGCGATGAACTGACTGACCTGGCCACGAATCTTATCGGCCCACCCAGCCACAATGTCTGCGGTATTGAGCTGACGTTCAGCGGCCTTAAAGCTTGGATCACCGATCAATCCCGTCGCCCCACCTACCAATGCGATGGGCTTATGCCCCGCATCCTGAAAGCGACGAAGAACCAGAAGAGGGACTAAGTGTCCGAGATGAAGACTGTCTGCTGTCGGGTCAAAACCGCAATAAAGAACGCGAGATCCGCCGTTTAGGTGTTCATTAAATTCGTCTTCAGCGGTGATCTGGTTCAGCAGACCACGCTCTTTCAGGTCAGCAATAAGTGCGGCTGTCATGGGATCTATCTTCACATTAGGGTTGTCGGAAAGGGAGCTGAACATACCTGATCAAGGTGCAAAATCAAGTTCACCGGGTAAAATGCTCAGTGATTGTTTACACTTTCCTGCGAAATGCATACGAGGATTCGATAATAAGATGGCTCTGCCCGGGCAACTACAGTATTTCCCGTTACGTCACCTGATTGGTGCCGGGCTCGGTATTCTGCTGCTACTCATTTTGGTTCTTCTCCCGGATTCCGGTGAGTCAACCAAACAACAGACGTTTGTTATTGACCTTCCCGAGGTCTCAGAACCCGACACACCACCTCCTGTGCCTGAACCCGACTGGGAAGAGACCACAGTGAAAAGCGGTGACAGCCTCTCGGTTCTGTTTGATAGGGAGAACCTCAGTGCTGTTGATGTTATCGATATTGCAGCAGCAGTTCCCCGGGATGTTATCAATCTCAAAGTCGGTCAGACTGTGCGCTGGGTTCGGACGGCCGAAAATAAAATTTCGAAGCTGGAGATTATCCTGTCTCCACTCGCAAGACACTCTCTCGCCCGCGAAGATGATGGTAGTCTCTCATATGAGCTTATTGAACGAACGGCAGATTACATCCCTCGCTTTGCCTCCGCGACCATAGACAACTCTCTTTACTACGACGGCTCTCAGGCGGGAGTTCCTGACCAAATTCTCTATCAACTGGCGGCTATCTTTGGCTGGGATATCGACTTCGCGCTCGATATCCGTAAAGGCGACTCTTTCAGTCTCATCTTCGAAGAGGTTCAGCTGGATGGCGAGCAGATTGGCTACGGCGATATTCTGATCGCACAGTTTAATAACCGGGATCGCGAGCTTACAGCTGTTCGCTATGTCGACAGCGACGGTCAAGCGAACTACTTTACCCCGGAAGGCACGAGCATGCGTAAGGCCTTCCTGCGTAACCCGATTGACTATTTCCGCATCAGTTCTCGATTTAACCCGAACCGTAAACATCCGATTCTGAATACAATCCGGGCCCATCGGGGAACCGACTACGCAGCACCGACGGGGACGCCGATCAAAGCTGCAGGTGATGGCAAGGTAACCTTCGCCAGTCGCAATGGCGGCTACGGTAATGTCGTCGTCATCCAGCACGGTCAACGCTACCAGACCAAGTACGCACACATGAGTAAATTCGGGCGTGGCGTTCGGGTCGGCCGCTACGTGAAACAAGGCCAGATCATTGGTTATGTCGGAACCACGGGCGCCTCAACAGGGCCGCACCTGCACTACGAATTCCTGGTCGATGGCGTCCACAGAGACTCATTGCGGGTAAGACTGCCAAAAGCAGAATCTATTAAATCGTCGGAAAAAGCGGCGTTTATGAAGGAGTCCAATAAGCTGACCAGCTGGTTGAAAGACTTCAGTGTGTCTTCAAGCACAGACGGGGACTTTCAATGACTCTTTGTATTGGCCTGATGTCAGGCACCAGTGCCGATGGCATGGATGCTTGTCTCGTGGAGATCACACCGGACAAAGTGACGATGGTTGATGCCTTGTGCATTGATTACCCAGACGAAGTATCGGATTTCTTTAAGGCGTTAGCCATCAGTGAGACTCTCAGCGCTGAACTCATCATGGATGCCGACCGCTTAATCGCCCAATATGGCGTGCAAGCTGTCGTTACGCTGTTAGAGAAGAATACGCTCTCCTCCACTGACATCAGCCTTATCGGCAGTCATGGCCACACTCTACGCCACAGACCTCAACCGGACGGATTCAGTTGGCAGATTGGCGACCCCTCATGGCTCGCCGAGTACACAGGCATTACCTGCGTTGCTGACTTTCGCCGCAGGGACATTGCGGCTGGCGGCGAGGGGGCTCCTCTCGTACCCGCATTTCATCAGGTTGCGATGCAAGCGCATCAACCATGCGGCGTACTCAACATCGGCGGCATCGCCAACCTGACCCTGGTAAACCCGGACCCGAATAAAACTCTTGGGTTTGACACTGGCCCAGGGAACGCATTAATGGATGAATACTGCAAGGCCATGACAGGTTGCAGCTGTGATGCAGAAGGAAGCTCTGCAGCCAGGGGGGTGGTTATTTCTGACTTACTGGAAGAGTGGTTGCAGCATCCCTATTTTTCGGAAGAGCCCCCCAAAAGCACTGGCCGTGAGCTGTTCAACCTGAAGCAGCTTCAGATTCCCGAACAGTATCCCGCTGATAATGTTCTTGCCACGCTCGCAGAGCTGACAGCCACCAGCATAAGTAGCGCAATCAAGCGTTATGCGCCTGAACTTCAGGATCTTTATGTTTGTGGTGGAGGGCTGAAAAACAGTCACCTGATGAACCGCATCCGAGCCAACCTGCCTCAGATGAATATTCAGTCAACAGAAGCTGTTGGGGTACACCCTGACTGGATGGAAGCTATCGCTTTCGCCTGGCTAGGCTGGAGAACGTTAAATCACCTGAGTGGCAACCTTCCTGCGGTCACCGGTGCTCAGGGAGAGAGAATTCTTGGTGGGATTTACCCGGCGAGTACGGGCAAAAATAATCAGAAATAAGCGTAACCCGCACTTTCAAGACGTTTATTTTCCTGATCGGCTGATGATACGCCCTCGATGAAGGGGGGCAGGTCGGTCAGTTCTATACCTCGCTGGCCCGTCCAGTGACGGCAGACTTTGACATCAATGATATTAAAAGCATCCAGACGCGCAGCAAGATCAACCAGAGCTTTGTTGTCGCGATAGTTGTCGCGTTTGAAAAGTTCGATTTCATCCCCCGACAAAACCAGCATTACAGGCTCTCGAGTGCGGTAAACATCCTGCCCTGAGGCAATTTTTTCTGCACGCTGGAGTAAAGCGAGCATTTCGTCTGCAGAGTGTTCCTGTATCCGGGCCTGGAACAATGCCGGAATGCCCTCTGTAGATGCAGGGATTACCTCGGCTGTAACGTCACCTTCCTGTACAGCTTCAACAGGAGCAACCACTGAATTATCGATGGCTGGTGCAGACGTTGTTTCCTGAAGACCTTCGTTAGCGAGACTGGATAAAGAATATGAGGCTAGTAAAGCAGTTAATACAATTCGCATGGGAACCTCCCTGATGCGTATCAAGTCAGATTGCGAATGACGAACCACAACCACATGTAGAAGAAGCGCCCGGGTTCGACACCGCAAAACGCGACCCTTCCAGTCCTTCCTGATAGTCAAGCACTGACCCAACGAGGTAACCGTAGCTTAGTGAGTCTACAAGTACCCGTACGCCTTCTTTTCCGATGAGGGCATCATCCTCTGCCTGTTCATCATCAAAGGTGAAACCGTACTGGAAACCTGAACAACCACCACCAGTCACAAACACCCTCAGGCACAGCTCATCATCACCCTCATCTTCGAGAAGGTCACGAATTTTTTCTTCCGCCGCTTGCGTCAACTCAATCGGCGCGGCCTGCTGAACTGCTGTCATAATTACCTTGGAAAAGATGTCTTGGATAAGTCTTGTAGGATTATCTGCTTAACCGAGTGATTTAGTCAACTTTTGCCATTTCTGTCTGAGAAACGCCAGCGCCAGCTTTAGCTGAACCGGAGCCATGAATCAATTGGCCATTCACCTGCGCCCCTAATACCATTTCCATTGATGCGTAGTGGACATTGCCTGTAATGCGGGCTTTTTTCGCCAATTCAATATAGTCATAGGCATGGATATCTCCACATACCTCACCATTGACGATCACATTAGGTGCGGTAATCCGCCCTTCAACACGCCCCTTATCGCTAATACGTACCGACGCCTTAGAGCCCGGCTCGGCTATCAGGTTGCCCTTCAGGACACCATCGATCTGAATGGCGCCTTTCACTGCGATATCACCGCGGATTTCAGTGCGAGCCGAAATCACTGTATCAAAATCTATATGGTTGTTGGTCTTAGCACTGAACATCAGGCCTCTCCCTCGGAATTCCAGTTTCGGGTTTCTTCTACCCTTTGTGAGTTCTGCCCGCGTGACTGCATAACTACCTGTAGCTGTTGTGGGATAAAACCATCTGGCAGATTCAACACACCTTTGAGTTCCTGAAAATAACGGAAGCGGAATGGTATACCCAGTTCACTGATATTTTCATCCAGATCCCGGAGGGCGATAACTTCCTGCTCGCCGGATCGCAAACCAATCACATTGACTGCGACCTCACCCTGAACATAATTCGTGTTATCGACAACCTGAGTCATCATAACGGCATAGCTGTACTGATTTGCACTAATTGCATCGAGGTCAATCCGGCTGATACGTAAGCCTTTATCGGCGCTACCGGGCGCCATGATACCCTTGTAGAACGCAACTTCCTGCTCAAGCACGGAAACCTGATCCTTCAGACTTTTTACGGTTTCACGGAAACCATCCGCAGCTTGCCGGTCAACTTCGCCGCCCTTCTCGAGCACTGCCACGCGCTGACTTAAATCTTCAATGGTTTTCTCACTGGTGCGCAAACCGTCTTTAAGGTAACCATTTTCTTCTTTGAGTACCTTCATCTGCGTATAGCTATCGAAGTACCCGTAAAGGTAACCGCCACCTGCGGTCATCAGAATAAGAATGGCGAGCCAGAAAGCCCGCCGGAAGCGATACCCTTTCGCCCGGCGAACAATGACCAACTCATCCTGAACACTGCCTTCAACTACTGCCATGCTCTACCTCCAGAAACGCTCGTTAAGGCATCAGAGCAACATGTTGCAGGCCCATGTTTTCTTCAAGACCAAACATAATATTCATACATTGCACCGCCTGGCCGGATGAACCTTTAACAAGATTATCAATCGCAGACAGCACGATGACCTGACCGGTATCTTCGTGATAATGCAGTGCCAGGCGACACACATTGCTGCCCTTCACGCTTCTGGTCGCTGGCTGACTGCCAGCAGGAAGTACATCGACGAATGGCTCGTTGGCATATCGCTCTTCGTAGATTTTCTGCAGATCTTCGATCTTCTGCTCCGGCACCTGGGCGTAAAGAGTCGCAAGAATCCCGCGGATCATAGGCGCGAGGTGAGGCGTGAAAGTGATGTTAATGTCTTTTCCACCCGCAGCCGCTTTCAGCTCCTGACGTATTTCTGGCAGGTGACGGTGTCCGGATGTGCCGTAAGCCATAAAGCTGTCGGCCGTTTCTGCAAACAGCGAACCGACTTTCGCACCGCGCCCGGCACCACTAACGCCCGTTTTACAGTCAGCGATCAGTAGCTGGTCTTCGATCAGTCCCTGCTCAATCAGTGGTATCAAACCCAGTTCGACAGACGTTGGGTAGCAACCGGGACAAGCAACAAGGCGTGCTTTGCTGATGTCACTCCGATAGACCTCAGGCAAACCGTATACAGCTTCTGGGAGAATACCCGGTGCGCCATGCTCCTGGCCGTACCATTTTTCCCATGTCGGGACGTCTTTTAAACGGAAATCCGCAGACAAATCGACAACGCGAGCACCTGAGTTCAGCACTTCTTCTGCAAGAGCATGCGCAACACCATGAGGCGTTGCAAAAAATACGACGTCACATTCACCCAGCGCATCGGCATCTGGTACGGTAAAGGCGAGGTCGGTATACCCGCGGAGATTAGGGTACATATCATCGACCCGGACACCCTCTTCACTGCGCGATGTAATCACTTTCAACTCAGTTTCTGGGTGGTGCACGAGAATACGCAACAGTTCTACACCGGTATACCCAGTGCCGCCAACGATGCCAACCTTAATCACAGACAATCTCCGAAGTAGTCTAGTAGTGCTCTTGTATGCCTCCGCCACAGAATGCTATTGAACAAAGAGTATTTTATGGCGCAGGAAAGCGGCGCCCGGAGGGTGTTTCCAGCCGTGCCGCAAAGATGAGTATAATAGCGGGTATTCCGCACTCTTCACACCATAAGGCCAGAAAGGAACCGTCAATAGTGACCCCGTTACGCCAACTCTGGCAAAACATGATCACACTGTCTGACAACCAGATTGGATTAGCTGGCCTGGCGCTATTAACCGGACTTGTCAGTGCAGGCCTGATTACACTCTTCCGCCTGGCAATTGAGCTTCCCCTCGTCGCTTTCTTTCCGATTGGCTCCGCCGAGAATTTCGAAGGCATGTCGCAGGAAGTGCGTTCACTGCTTCTTCTAGGTGGCGGCGCCCTGCTGATTCTGTTGTTTTATTGGGTTCCACAAGAACGGCGCAGTATGGGCGTAACCCACGTTCTGCTTAGGATGGAGCGACATCAGGGATACATGCCCGCCCGCAACATTATTCTGCAGTGGATTTCTGCAGTGATTGCTTTGGTCAGCGGACACAGTGTTGGCCGTGAAGGACCGGCGATTCACATAGGTGCAGGCACGGGAAGTCAGATCGGACAACACACCGAATTAGCCCATCATCGCTTACGTATTCTCGCGGCGGCTGGCGTCGCCAGTGCGATTTCCGCTTCTTTTAATACACCGATGGCAGGAGTCATTTTTGCTATGGAGGTTGTACTTCTGGAGTACAGCATCCGCGGTTTTATTCCGATCATCCTCGCCTCCGTTAGCGGAGCCATCGTCAGCCGCGCGGTATTTGGGCATGAAACTGCGTTTGATGTTCCGGCGCTTAATCTCACCTCTTTATGGGAAGTCCCCTACATCATGTTGCTTGGTGTTGTCGCCGGACTGGTGGCCACTGGCTACATTTACCTGGTTAAATTACTACAGCGCCTCGGGCATCTCCCGCTTGTTTTACGCTGGGGCGGTTTAACAATCGCGACGCTGGCGATCAGTTGGTGGCTGCCTGAAATTCTTGGTATTGGCTACGACACAGTTAACGACGCCCTGAATGGTAAAGTCGTGTTCACCACCCTCCTGCTTCTGTTGCTGGCCAAGATGTTTCTATCTGGCTGGGCTGCTGCCGTCAGCTTTCCCGCCGGCCTTATCGGGCCGGTACTTTTTATCGGAGCAGCGCTTGGCGGGTTAATGGGGCAGCTCTCTGTCTGGCTGGTGCCTGACTACCCCCTCTCAATTGGCTTTTACACAATGTTGGGGATGGGCGCCATGATGGGGGCGGTACTCAGAGCACCATTGGCAGCGCTCGTTGCCCTGCTTGAGCTGACAGCTAACCCCAATATCATCATGCCCGGTATGCTGTCCGTTGTGATCGCCAGCTTAGTAGTCAGCGAAGTATTCCGGCTACCCTCGGTATTTCAGGTACAGCTCGGAGGCAACGCTCAATACCAGGCACCAAGCCCTGTACGGCAGATGCTGCGCAACACCTGGGTTGCTCAAGCGATGCAGACCTCCGTTGTAGAGGTGCAACGGAAAGTCGGTCGGGAAGCCGCTGGGTTTATTCTGCAACGTGATCCGAGCTGGCTCCTGATTGCTGGTGAAGACACCTTGATACGACCAGCCGCTATCGCCGAAGCACTCGAAACTGACCCTGATGCAGAAACCATTGACCTGTTTACCATCCCGGCTGACCGACAGGCGGCCGCCCGCATTTCGTTAAAAGCGAATCTGCAGGACGCCTTAGACCAGATGCAGTCACATCAATTACAATGGCTGATAGTGTATCGCGATGAGCGCCGTCATCAGTTCGCAGGTATCGTTTCGCGCGAAGACATCGAAAGCTACTACCAGTATCGTCCGGCACAAGGGGCCTGATTCATGACTTTCCTATGGCTGAAAGCCTTCCACATCATCGCTGTTGTGACCTGGTTTGCGGCGATTTTCTACTTACCGCGCCTGTTTGTGTATCACGCTGATGCCAGTGATGAGATATCCCGCGAGCGTTTCAAAGTTATGGAGCGTAAGCTCTATCGCGGAATCATGACGCCATCCATGGTGGTCGTCATCGCCCTGGGCATCTGGATGTTATCGATGAACACCAGCTTTTATTTCAGCCAGGGCTGGATGCACGCAAAACTCACACTGGTCGCCTTGCTCGTTGTATACCACTTCTATTGCGGCCAACTGTTAAAAGTATTCAAAGAAGACCGGAACACTCGCAGCCATGTGTTCTACCGCTGGTTTAACGAAGTTCCGGTATTTATTCTGCTCGGCGTCGTCATTCTCGTCGTCGTCCGCCCGTTTTAATTCCAAGGTATTGTTATGACTTATTCTATTTCCCAGTCGGAAGCGTTGTTCGAAGCTGCTCAGAAACACATCCCGGGCGGTGTAAATTCTCCGGTACGTGCATTCAAAGGTGTCGGTGGTACACCGATCTTTTTTGATCACGCCAAAGGGGCGTATGTGTTCGATGCCGACAACAACCGTTATATCGATTACGTGGGTAGCTGGGGGCCAATGATTCTTGGCCATTCTGCGGATGAAATTCTTGATGCCGTACGTGCACGTATGGATAAGGGCCTGAGCTTTGGTGCGCCAACCCATATTGAAATTGAGATGGCTGACGAAGTCTGCAAACTGATCCCGTCGATGGACATGGTGCGCATGGTTAACTCAGGCACCGAAGCCACCATGAGCGCAATTCGTCTGGCTCGAGGATTTACCGGCCGCGATAAACTGGTGAAATTTGAGGGCTGCTATCACGGCCATGCTGATTCACTGCTGGTGAAAGCGGGCTCCGGCATGCTGACTTTAGGCGTTCCGACGTCTCCCGGTGTTCCTGCAGGCGTTGCAGAAAACACCATTACCCTGAACTACAACGACCTCGATAGCGTTAAAGAATGCTTCGCGAAAATGGGTGACGAAATTGCGTGCGTCATCATCGAACCCGTTGCCGGTAACATGAACTGCATTCCTCCATCGAAGTCATTCCTCCAGGGGTTACGCGAGCTCTGCACTGTGCATGGCATTGTGCTTATTTTTGACGAAGTGATGAGCGGCTTCCGTGTATCACTGGGCGGTGCGCAACAATATTATGGCATTACTCCCGACATGACCTGTCTGGGTAAAGTCATTGGTGGCGGTCTGCCCGTTGGTGCCTTTGGTGGTAAGCGCGAAATCATGGAATACCTGGCGCCTCTCGGCCCTGTGTATCAGGCGGGGACTCTTTCTGGCAACCCACTGGCGATGGCCGCCGGTCTGGCGATGCTGAAAGCCATCCAGAAACCTGGGTTCTACGACCAGCTGACCGCACGGGTAAAACAGATGCTGGATGGTTTCAAAGCCGCGGCGGATAAGCATGGCATTCCATTCACCTCCACCAGCGCGGGCTCTATGTTTGGCCTGTTCTTCACCGAGTTGAACGAAATTAACGGCTTCCGTGACGTGGCTGACCACTGCGATGGCGAGCGTTTTAATAAATTCTTCCATGGCATGCTGAAAGAAGGGGTATACCTCGCGCCGTCTTCATTCGAAGCGGGCTTTATGTCCATTGCGCATACCGAGCAGGATATCGACGACACCATCGCTGCCGCTGATCGGGTGATGGCGACCCTGTGATTGAGAACACCGTCCTATTACTGATCTCTGCGCTCTTCTGTTGGTGCGCACGCCCTGTCCCCGGGACCGAATGGTCCGGGGAGAAGGCTGCGGACTTTGCTGCGGGCCTCATCATTGGCATTGCCGCTGGCGGGGAGATATTCAGCGCAGTCACGGGCAACGATGCAGCCGGAACGCTTCTGTACGGCCTGGCCTGGTATGCAGCGTTTCCATTGATCGTTCTCGTACGTACCGTGCAGGCAGCCCAGGTCGCCGGAGCCGGTGAAAATTGCTACTGGGACCGAGTGATCTGGGGGCGTATTCTTCTAGTATTGTGTGTCATTTTTGAGCTGGCACGTCGCAGCGATGTTGCGGAATATATACCGACAATTAGCGCACTTATCGGCGCGCTTTCTCTATTAGTCTGGGCACTCAAGCCACATCAGTTGTTAGCGCCAAAGCTTATCATAGCCGCACTGTGGGGAGCCGCAGTGGTGGGTTATCTGCTTCACACGAACGAGAGCATTTCGTTCGAGAGCCTGAAGTTGACCCCAGATCTCGCCTACCTTTCTATTCCCCTCACCATTCTGATTTATCAGGCCAACCTTCATATTCGCCAGCGCGAGGTCGGGCAATAGAAGTTAAGCTGCGATTGCATAACTGAAGGTTATCTATCGCACAATACCTGTATAAAAATTAGCCAGCTTTGTTAATGGTTCGGTCAATATTGCGATTAGCAAGTTGCTGGGCCTTGTCTACACTCAATAGCAGATACCAATATAGAGAATGTGGTTACTGCTATGAGCCAACCTCCTGCAATAAATAAATTCTATCGGGATGCGGACCGGTTTTTCCTCACCCTGAGCTTGGCATTGCTCGCGCTATCGTTCGGTCTGGCCAGCTGGAATAGCACCTGGGCGGAGGCCTTTCTGGTCGGTGTACCCGCCGTTGCTGTGCCTGCAATGATCAGCAAGGCCATGCCCGGCCATCGCTTAACACGCATTTCATTTGCGGCATCACTGATGGTTTTCTCGGCACTGCATATTCATCAGGCTCATGGTTTGATTGAAATGCATTTTGGTATCTTTGCTCTGCTTGCTGCGCTTCTTTATTACCGCGACCAGCTTACTATCATTACTGCGGCGGCCGTGATCGCAATTCATCACCTGGTATTTAACTACCTCCAGGAAATGGGTTCCGGCGTTTATATATTTGAGTACCATCCGGGACTCGATATGACTACCGGCCTGGAGATCGTACTTTTACACGCTGCCTTCGTCGTATTTGAGGCGGGCGTTCTCGTATATCTTTCCCGTAAGAGCTGGGCAGAATTCCTTCAGAGTGTTGAGTTGCTCAGTATTGGAGAGCATCTGCAGAAAGAAGGTCAGATTGATCTTTCCTATCAACTGGATAAACCTCAGTCTGCCTTCGGACATACCTTTAACACCTTTTTTGCTCAGATCAATGAACTCGTCAATGAAGCCCGTGAACTGTCTTATGAAATTTCGGGGATCAGTGATGATTTCGATAAGTCATGCAAAACTGTCGAGTCAGGGTCCAGCAAGCAAAGCGACGAAACAGATCTAATTGCTTCCGCCACTCAGGAAATGACCAGTGCGATGGAGGAGATAAATCGCTTTTCAGATGAAGCCGCCAAGTCTGCGACATCTGCAACCGAAGTCTCAGCGGCCAGCGATAAAGAAATTCGTGCAGCCCGCACCAGCATTGAGCGTTTAGAGCAAAATATTAAAACCGCTAACACTGTTATCGAGAACTTGGACTCAGAAAGTAACAATATCGGCTCTGTGTTATCTGTAATTCAGGGCATTGCGGAACAAACGAATCTTTTAGCACTGAATGCCGCTATTGAAGCTGCCCGTGCAGGTGAGCAGGGTCGCGGCTTCGCGGTTGTTGCGGATGAAGTCCGTACCCTGGCATCACGTACTCATGAGAGTACGGAAGAGATTCAGCGAATGATTGAACAGTTGCAGAAGGGCTCGGGTGAGGCGGTGAGCGCAATGGAAACATCACTGAGCGGTGTTGGCGAAAGCGTCAGCCAGATAGGTCATATCGATGAGCAGCTACGACTGATTAAATCAGCGGTAGAATCTATGAGTACGATGAATCAACAAATTGCTCAAGCTATTCGCGAGCAGAACCTGGCGGTCAACGAGGTCAATGGCAACATTATTTCGATCCGCGAAATCGGGGACTCGAACTTGGGACTGGCTCAGGCCTCGAAGGCGAAAACGGGGCAGCTATCGAGCATGGCTGGTAAGCTTGCTGGTTTACTGGCCAACTTTAAGACGCACTAGATCTCTCACACCATAAAAAACGGCCACTATTATGTGGCCGTTTCTTTATAACTGAAATTCCAGCTCGTAGAGGAGATAACTCAGCATTTCATCCTCATCGTCGGCAAAGACACGGGCTCTTTCCAGTAATTGACGAGCGCGTGCATTGTCGCCCGCCGCTGCGTATGTTTTCGCCTGACGGTAGAGCACATAGGGATTTCTCGGCTCAATGCGTCGTGCCTGATCAAGGTACGTCAGCGCAGCGCTCCAGTTGCCTGCCTTAGCTGCATCATCTGCCTGACCAAACAACATTTTTACGGCGGGATGATCAGTACCCCCCTGATACTGTCCGTAGTTTTCCGTGGGGCCATCCTGCGTTGATGTGCTCGCACACGCCGTTAGAAAGCCAACTACTGCGATCAAAACAATCGTTCGAACCATGAGCGAATCCCTTTACCAATACTCTGAACCCCGGATTCGCAGGCAAGTCGTTTTGTTGTCTGCCACGATGCGGGAAAGTTATATACCTTACCAGAACATCCGTCTTCGAGTAATTGACCCTGAGGGTTCACCGGGATATCAACCAGACTGCGCGAAGGCGTCAGCGGCTCTGTCCCCATCCGCCTGAACGATTCCTGCCAGATGGGCAGTGCGCCACTGCTGCCGGTAAATGGCATAGGTCCGTTGTCATCCATACCTACCCAGATCACGCCAAGATGGCGATTATCAAAGCCGGCATACCACGCATCCCGCTGCTCATCACTCGTGCCCGTCTTACCTGCAAGCGGTTGCGGCAGGTCATTAAGCCGTCGGGCGGTGCCTTCACTCACGACGGCCTTGAGGCCTGACGTGAGCCACTCCATCGTCACCGGGTCATATACCTGCTGACCACGAATTGCATAAGAGGAAAGCATATCTCCCTCTGCGGTGGTCACTGCATCAATGGTGCGCAGTGGCATCAGGAAGCCCTCAGAGGCAATCGTCTGGTACATCTGGGTCATTTCGAAGGGAGACAGCGACATAGCGCCCAGCAACAAAGACGGGTAAGGAGGCAGATCATCCCGGATACCTAAGCGGACCAGTTCATCGACGACCTTATCCAGACCAACCGTCATTCCTAAGCGTGCCGTCGCCTGATTCAGAGAACGCTGCAGAGTCTCCTGCATTGGCAGCATACCGTGACTTTTCTTATCGTAATTCTGAGGCTGCCAGAGGCTCCCATCCTGCCCTTCTACCGTAACTGGGCTGTCATCAATCAGGGTGCCCCAGTGATACTCACCGCTACGTAATGCCGCTAAATAAACCGCAGGTTTAGCAAGAGAGCCAACCGCTCTCTTCGCATTCAATGCGCGGTTAAAACCAAAGAAAGACGCGTCGCGCCCACCGAGCAAGGCGCGAATTTCGCCACCATCGACGCTGGTGATCACAGCTGCGGTTTCCAACTTGCCTTTAAGTCGCGGAGAACGCGTTTCTAATGACGAGAGATGGGCTTCAGCCGAACTTTCAACCGCGCTCTGAACCCAGGGGTCGAGCGTTGTAAATATACGCAAGCCCTCTGATTGCAAATCCTGCAGGCGATAATCCTGCTGAAGCTGCTGTTTAGCCAGTTCAAGAAACGCAGGGTATTCACGCTGCCCCGCACGCTTAGGTGAGGCAGTTAATAATGGGGTTCGTTTGGCGCGCAGGCTTTCCGCTTCAGTAATGACCTGACTTTCAGCCATCAGGCCAAGAATTAAATCACGACGATCTTTCGAGCGCTGAGGGTTTCGACGGGGATTATAGTAGGACGCCCCTTTCACCAGTCCGACCAGAGTCGCAATCTCTGCGTTGTCGAGCTCTCGCAAAGGTTTGCCGAAATAGAAACGCGAGGCCAGACCAAAACCATGAATGCTGCGACGCCCGGACTGCCCGAGATAAACCTCGTTGATGTAGGCCTCTAAAATTTCTTCTTTGTCGTAATGCAGCTCAAGCAACAGTGACATAAAGGCTTCCTGAATCTTGCGACTCAGGGATCGTTCATTAGTAAGAAAAAAGTTCTTTACCAACTGCTGAGTGAGCGTTGAGCCACCCTGAACCATACGGCCAGCGTTGACGTTCGCGACCATGGCCCGGGCAATGCCTGTGGGAGAAATTCCCCAGTGTTCAAAGAAGCGTTTATCTTCAGTAATGATCAATGCCGCCACGAGCACCGGTGGAACATCTTCAAGCCGGACGAGCTCCCGATCCTCATTGTGAACAGGGAAAATACCGCCGATGTACTGAGGCTCAAGACGTACCAGAGCCTGGGCACTCTGCTCATCAGAGACCTTTTCGACACGCCCGGAGGCTAACGTTACTTCAATAACCCGACTTGGCTCGGGGCCATCCCAGAAGGGAAAGCCGCGCCGATAAATACGCCAGGTATTCCCCGTCCTCTGATAGGTGCCTGGCCGGTCGGCGGCCCTACTCTGCCTGTAGTCCGACCACTGCAATTCGGCCTGAAGCTGCTGTGGCGACAGCAGTAACCCCGGATACAGGGCGAGTGGGCGCGCATACACCTTGGCTGGTAGTGCCCATTTTTTACCATCAAATGCCCGGCGCACTTCGGCATCCAGATAAATCATCCAGGCACCGAAAATCACCAGCGATACGGAGAACAAGCCTAAGAGTGTCGCTTTCCAGCGCCGCTGCTTTCCGGCGACAGGTTTTTTAGACACTTCTTTCTTTGCTGCTGACTTTTTCACTGTTGTTTTTTTGGTAGGTTTCCCTGACATCCGTTCGAAAGCTCCGGTAAAACGTACGATCGCGAAATGTGGCGATGATATCTGATAACAAATGTAAAACTGCGAACAGGTCTGACAAAAGACAGTTAAAGAGGCTATATCGACCCTGCCGACAGTATCGGGTTCCCGAATGCGACTGTCTATTCCTGTAATCAACCTCGTCCTATAATCAACCTGATCATAAGATCACTGTTCACAGGCACACATTACCCGCTACAGTTAATTCACAGGCAACTACCTAGACAACCAGTAAGACACCAACACAGGTTAATGAATATGCTCCCCGATGCACTCCTATCCCACTGGCAGGCAACAGAGCCTCAACTCGTTTCTCTGGCAGAACGAATGGGATTGCAATGGCAGGAGTTTTTCACCGGTTTAACTCCCGAACATCAGACGGCACTGCAAACCGTTCTGACTCTGAGCGACTATGTCGCAGACGCTTTCCCACGAGACCATGAACATCTATGTCATGCCATTATTGACGGTTCCATCAACGCTCAGATCAACAGTAAAAAGTTAAACGAGTGGCTTGATACTTTGGCCCGGGGTGCTGAATCCGAAGATGACTGGCACGCTGCACTGCGCAAACTACGGCGTCGCGCCATGGTACATATCATCTGGCGGGATGCATTGAAAAAAGCCAGTACACTGGAGACGACACGAGCTCTTTCTCAACTCGCGGACGTCTGCGTCATCCGTAGTATCCAGTTCCTGTCGCCGTTACTCGAATCCCGTCATGGCCAGCCTGTCGGTAAAGAATCCGGGGAGCAACAACATCTTCTTGTCATAGGCATGGGCAAGCTGGGCGGCTGGGAGCTCAACCTCAGCTCAGATATCGATCTTATTTTTGCTTACCCCGAGAGTGGCAATACGACCGGCCCGAAGGTCATCAGCAATCAGGAATTCTTTATTAAGCTTGGCCAGAAGCTGATTCAGGCGCTTGATAAACAAACCGTCGATGGCTTTGTTTTCCGTACTGATATGCGCCTGCGCCCCTACGGTCAGAGTGGCCCTCTGGTCATGAACTTTGCCTCTATCGACGAGTATTACCAAAGCCAGGGACGCGACTGGGAACGCTACGCCATGGTGAAAGCCCGGGTAATGACGGGCGAAGACAGTCCGGAAGCACAGGAGCTTCTCGATATTTTAAGACCCTTTACCTACCGGGTTTATGTTGATTTCAGTGCTTTCGAATCGCTGCGCTCAATGAAAGCCATGATCAATGCTGAAGTACGCAGACGTGGCCTTAATAACAATGTGAAGCTGGGCCCGGGCGGCATCCGCGAAGTCGAATTTATCGTACAGGCATTTCAGCTGATTCGTGGCGGCCAGGAAAAACATCTTCAGATACGTGAACTCGTCGATGTGCTGGATATTCTCGCCGCAGAGGGCTATCTGCCGTCCGGTGCTACCGAAGAGCTGAAAAGCGCTTACTTCTTCCTACGTGATACCGAACACGCAATTCAGAGCTTACGGGATGAGCAGACGCAGGAACTGCCCACCGACCCAACCGATCAGGCTCGCATAGCAGTCTCAATGCAATGCGACGACTGGGAAGCCTTCATTACCTTATTGAATCAGCACCGCAGCATTGTCAGCCACCACTTTGCTCAGATTGTGGCTCATGACGACGAGCAGGATAACAAGGAAGCCGACCATGTCTGGCTCGACCTCTGGCATGGCGAACTGAACGAAGAGGCCGCCAGAGATTTCCTTAAGCAGTATCCGTGCGCCGGTGAATCCGCAGTGCGCCAGCGCATTGATACCTTCCGTGAATCACGCCCGGTAACCAACATGCAGCAGATAGGCCGCGAACGTCTTGAAGCACTGATGCCTTCGTTACTGGAGCAGGTCTGGGCGCAAGACAATACCGAAGAAACACTTGAACGAGTAATTCCGCTGCTTGAAGCCGTTCTTCGGCGTACAGCTTATCTTGTTCTGCTCAGTGAAAACCCGCAGGCACTGGAGCAATTGATTAAACTCTGTTCCGCATCGAGCTGGGTCGCGGAATACATTACCCGAACGCCGCTTCTGCTCGATGAGCTTCTTGTGCCGGAAACTCTGTACCGACTGCCCGACCAGCATGAGCTGCAGGAAGAGCTGCATCTCCGTTTATTGCGGATCGAAGCCGATGATCTCGAACAGCAGATGGAGCAGACGCGCCAGTTTGTGCGCGCTCACAAACTCAGGGCGGCGGCCTGCGAAGTGATGAACAAACTGCCTCTGATGAAGATCAGCGACTACCTCACCCGCCTTGCAGAAACCACCATGACCATGGTTCAGAATCTGGCCTTCGAGCAGATGGTCGCGAAATATGGCTATCCGACAGACGCGAATAAAGAGCCGGTATATACGCCCGAGTTTCTCATCGTAGGTTACGGCAAGGTGGGTGGTCTTGAGTTGAGTTACAGCTCGGACCTTGATCTGGTCTTTATCCATCACGGTCACCCGGGAGGCTCCACCACAGGCGAACGCAGCCTGGATAACGGCGTATTTTATACCCGTATGGGTCAGCGCATGGTTCACTTCTGCAGCACTCAGACCCGCTCCGGCGATCTCTACGAAGTCGACCTGCGTCTGCGGCCATCAGGTAACTCAGGAATGATCGTCGCGTCGCTGAAAGCGTTTAAAGAATATCAGCAGAATCATGCCTGGACCTGGGAGCATCAGGCACTGGTCCGCGCACGCGTAATCAGTGGGTCCAGTGAGCTGTCCTCAAGCTTTAATGACATCCGTCAGGAAATCCTGACATCACAGCGAGATATTCCTGAACTGCGCGAAGAAGTGCGAGCCATGCGGCAAAAAATGAGGGATAATCTCGGCTCTAAAGATACGAACGGCCAGCAGTTTCACCTGAAACAGGATGAAGGGGGTATTGTTGACATCGAGTTTCTGGTTCAATATGGCGTACTGGCCTGGTCACACCAGCACCCTGAGCTTACTCAGGTCACCGATAACATGCGGTTGCTGGATGCCTTAACGAAGGCCGGTCTGATGGCTCCAAAAGACTGTCAGACCCTGCAGGAAACCTACCTGTCCTACCGAGCCGAAACTCACCGGCGTGCATTGCAGAAACAATCCCTGCTCCTCGAGAGCGACTCAGTGTCGGCACTCGGATTTGATGCACGGCGTAATGATGTGACCCGACTTTGGAAACTCTGGCTTGAACCCGAGCAGTCATAACCACTGCAAGGCAAGCGCAGACTGCTGAACGTTTACTGAATTACCGAATACAACATTACATTTACGAGTGAGGTCCTTATGCTACCTTCCATGTCTGACCGTGATGGTCTGATCTGGCTTGACGGAGAGTTAGTCGACTGGCGCGATGCCAAAGTTCACGTACTGACTCACACCCTACATTACGGTATGGGCGTCTTTGAAGGTGTGCGGGCTTATGAAACTGATCAGGGCGCGGCGATTTTCCGTCTGCAGGAACACACCGACCGCCTGTTCCGCTCCGCACACATTCTGAATATGAAACTGCCTTACACCCGCGAAGAGCTGAACGAAGCTCAGCGTGCTGCAGTGCGTGAAAACAACCTCGACAGTGCTTACATCCGACCAATGGCGTTTTACGGCTCTGAAGGCATGGGCCTGCGTGCTGACAACCTGAAAGTTCATGTCATGGTTGCCGCCTGGGAATGGCCGGCTTACATGGGTGAAGAAGCCAAAACTCAGGGCATTAAAATCCGCACCTCAAGCTACACCCGCCACCACGTGAACATCACCATGTGTAAAGCGAAAGCGAACGGCAACTACATCAACTCAATGCTGGCTCTGCGTGAGGCCATCGACAGCGGTTGTGAAGAAGCCCTGCTTCTGGATAACGAAGGTTATGTGGCTGAAGGCTCTGGTGAGAACTTCTTCCTGGTTCGTGATGGCATTATTTACACGCCGGAACTGACCTCATGCCTGGATGGTATTACCCGTAAGACCATTATCGAAATGGCTCAGTCTCTGGGTTATGAAGTACGCGAAAAACGCATTACCCGTGACGAAGTCTACGTTGCCGACGAAGCCTTCTTCACTGGCACTGCAGCAGAAGTACTGCCGATTCAGTCTCTGGATGGTCGCATTATCGGTAAGGGTTGTCGCGGCCCAGTCACCGAAAAACTACAGACCATGTACTTTGATACTGTGACGGGCAAGAACCCATTCAATGCTGAATGGATTACTCCTTGTAAATAATTTCCCTGATTTTATTTTCAAATGAGTGAAATAAAAAACCCCGGATTAACCGGGGTTTTTTTATGCTCTGAGACTTTCTGCATTTACAGTTTTACCTGCCCTTCACGAAAATCTATTTCGGTAACACACTGACTAAATTCGCCAGAAGAAAATGTCCGGGTCTGAGTGGCGTTACCCGAGACAACGCCCGTCGTAGAATTAGTATCCAGCGTCAACGAGAAATTTTCTGTCACAGAGCCAAGATCCAGCGTCTGCTCACTACTGAAGGCATTTCCGTCGACACTGGTAAAGTTAAGAGTTTCATCAGGGTCGGAGATATACCCCTCTGCCCAGTTAATTATCCAGTAGGTTTGCTGTACGTAAGCCCCTTCCGGAGAGCTATCACAAAGGGTAGAACCACGCCGTTCATGAGTGACAAAATACTCAGTATCAGTCAGGCCTAAAGAAGCCCGGTTTGGCTCGGTCAGTAGAAGTGTAAACTGCCCTCCTTCTGCAAGCGTTGAGACCGTTAATGTATAGGTACGCCCTGCATCGACATCCATCAACAGCACTTCGTAGGAGTTTGAATTTTCGCTCTGTTCGCTATTCAGAGAATTGTCACTGACCTCGAGATCAAGGTTCGGGGCTTCAGTACTACTGAGTACAATGAGCACCTCACGATCCACCAGCGGCGTGTAAGTCAGTTCAAATTCAGACGCAGTATCCGCAACGCCGGGAAGAGCGGTTCCAGTAACGCGTGAGTTAATCACAATGGCATCGTTATCTGTAACAGAGAGTTCTGAGACAGAGGGTTCTGCTTCAGGACCACGAAGCCCAGGTGCAAATGTGATGTCGATGGTGGCCGTTTCTTCTGAGGTTCCTACATCAATAAAACCACCCGAGCTGCCATCACTGCCGCCTCCGCAAGCGACCAACGTGAAAGTCGCTACAGCCAGCGTTAAAATGGCGCTAAAACCCCGCAATCTCTGTATCGTGATCTTAATGTCTGGAACCCTGATGCCCGGCATGCATACTCTCCCGTGACTGCACTTGATGATTCGATAACATATCAGACTCTTTCTGAGCGATCTGTAAATTATGTGTGAACTCCTTGGCATGAGCGCTAATTCTTCCGGGATCACCCCCGGTGCTGGCTGAGGTGGTTCTCGATCCCTGGGTAGAATTGGCGAGCATTCGCGACGCCATAGGCTGTAGTTCTTCTGTTATTTGACAAGAATGTAGTCTGGTTTCACCTGAAGAATGCTCACGATCAGCCTTCTGACATCACGATGGTGTAATAAAGAAGGAGGATGTTTACTTCAACTCGCTTATCAGGCCTGGAGGGAATCATGCAATGGCGTAAAGAATATGATGAAAAACGATTATTACCTGATGCTGCCGTTAGTCTGCTGAAAGACAGCACAAACCTGATCCTAGGAATGAGCGTCGCAATGCCACCGGCCTTATTGAAGGCTCTTGGTGAGGCTTTTACAAACGATCAATTACCTCCACTCAATATCTATTACATGCATGGCACCGAAGCTCTGGCAGACTCTCTGTTGAAAAATGAGCTCGAAGGTAAATTCACCCCCAGGTGTCTGTTTTTAAGCAGTCACGACCGTCAAGCCATCGCTGGACTTCAGAATCCGCATTGGGTTGAGTTTGTTCCATGTGCCTTTCATCAGGTAGGCCGCCTTTTAACCCGGCAGACCGAGCCTGATTGCTTTATGGTAACGGTATCTCCTATGGATAAACACGGGTACTTCAGCCTGGGTACCAATGCAGATTATGGTGCTTCGGTTATCCGTAAAGCCAAGAAAGTCATCGTTGAAGTAAACCCCAAGATGCCTCGCACCTTTGGTGAGTGCTCTGTACATATCTCAGAGGTTGATGCTCTTGTCGAATCTGATAGTGCCCTTTCTGAAGTGACCGAACCTGAGCCGTCTGAAACCGATCAACTGATCGCTCGGCAGGTCGCAGAATACATTCAGGATGGCGATACGTTACAGATGGGCGTCGGGGGTGTACCCGCAGCCGTCGCCCGCCTGCTGGGGTCACACAAAAATCTGGGGCTACACAGTGAACTGTTTTCTCCAGCAATCGCTGCTCTTATCCAGAAAGGCGTTATCAATGGTCGGGAAAAGCGGCTGATGCAGCATAAGCATGTCTACACCCTCGCTATTGGTGACCGTGCCATGTACGACTTTATGGACGACAACCCATCGGTTGTTGGTTACCCGGCCTCATGGGTCAATAACCCTGCAGTCATTCGCAAGAACCCGAACATGGTCTCGGTTAACTCAGCCATAGAGGTTGATATCACAGGCCAGATCAACGCCGAATCCATAAAGGGCACACCGTTTTCTGGCACCGGAGGTCAACTTGATTTCGTCCGTGGTGCATTCGCATCCCATGGCGGCCGTTCCTTTATTGCGCTGCATTCGACCGCACGAAAAGGGACTCTGAGCCGCATCGTTCCAGAGCTATCAGGCGGATGCGTGACCGACACAAGAATGGATGCCCATTTTGTCGTTACTGAGTTTGGCTGTGTAGACCTGAAAGGCTTGTCACTTCCGCAACGTGCGAGAGCTCTGATTGATATATCACACCCCGCCTTCCGGGCTGAACTGGAAGAGAGTGCACGCAGCCGCCGGTTGATCTGAGATCAAAGCAACCGACAGATGAAACTTACTTCTTATGTATCAGTAAGCAGACCTGATCGCCGTAATAGTTGTCGGCGTAGTTGCAGGTTACTGAGGCTTTTTGATCCAGAGTTTTCACATTGGCGTAAGAATTTTTAATTACATTTATAAAATTTTTCATTACTTATTCCTTGGGTCGTAATCTGTGGAGATGTGATCAAATTACACAACACAAAGATAAGGATTAAATTGATAGTATTTCTCAGCCTGATAGGAAATTACTAATATGCCTATCGGCCAGATTTCGCAACGCCTTTCTTCCTTCGCCGATACGTCGCTTTTCGGGGGCTTTTCTGGCCAGTTTGTGTACCCGATCTCATCACGGGCATAGTCGCTGACCTTGCTGCTTCCACCAGCTCAATTAACCGATCGCTCAGAGGCTGCATAAAGCCTTGGTAGCTTCCTTCGCCTTCGCAGATATCGTTCAGCTGGCGTTCCCAATAGGCAGTCATATCCGGCTGCGAGCAGGCGTCCGGAAGAACTGATATCAATTGCCGTCCTGTCTCTGTTGCCTGAATCTGCTTACCCTGTCGCTGCAGAAATTTACGCTTAAACAGCAGCTCTATGATGCTCGCCCGTGTGGCCTCAGTGCCAAGCCCGTCCGTATCTTTAAGGACCTTACGTAGCTCCGGGTCTTTAACGTAGCGGGCAATCCCGGTCATGGCCGCGAGCAAGGTTGCATCTGTGTAATGCTTCGGTGGTTCAGTATGCTTCTCTTCCAGCTTAGGCTCACCGCTCCATAAGGCCTGACCTGCCACCAGATCAGGTAATGGCGGCGATGTTTTTTCACGCGCAGGCATTAACGCTTTCCAGCCGGCTGCCAAGGTGATCCGTTCACGGGCAATGAACCGACCACCAGCAATTTCAAGCTCAATGAGGGTGTCAGAATACTGAAAGGCACCACAAAACTGCAGTAAATACTGGCGGGCTATTAACCGATAAATCTTTTTCTCTGCATCATTTAAGTTACCCGAGTATTTTTTAGATGTCGGAATAATCGCATGGTGTGCGCCGACTTTTTTGTCATTAAATGCGGCTGACTTTCTGGATTCATCAGTATGCTTCAGCATGTCGCCAGCATCTGCAATGACAGTCTGGATAGCCGCAGAGACTTGCGGCATTTCACTGTGATGTGCAACGGGTATATAACGGCAGTCTGATCTTGGATAGGTTATCAATTGGTATTTTTCATACAGGCTCTGACAAACATCCAGTACCGTTTTCGCTGCCATACCGAAGGCTTTTGCGGCGTCGATCTGTAGAGAGGACAGGTTGTAGGGCAAAGATGCATTTTGCTTGCCCGGTTTTTTATCAAACGCTTTTACCTGCGCTGGCTGCTGACGAATCCGGTCGATCACGTTCTTAGCAAGATTCGGATTCAGTACCCGCCCCTCGTCATCCTGATGCGGCCGACATGCCTCGCTAGGCTGCCACTTAGCGAAAAAGCTGGGAGGCTGCTCAGCACTCAGGTGTATGGCCGCCTGAACCTCGTAAAAGGGCTTACTGACGAAGTCGCGGATCTCTTTATCGCGCCGGACGACCAACCCGAGAACCGGTGTCTGTACCCGTCCAACAGACAGTACGCCGCGATTACCCGCCTGCTGTCCTTTGATCGTCCAGGCGCGTGTGAGATTAATTCCGTATAACCAGTCTGCCCGGCTACGAGCCAATGCAGAAACAGATAAGGGAATAAACTCGCTGTTGCTACGCAGCTCGCCCAGAGCACGCTTGATTGCCGATGGATTCAGGTCACTGACCAGTAAGCGCTGAACATTGCGGCGCTTGGTCTGTGGCGTTTTCAGGTAATCAATCACCTCATCCACTAACAGCTGGCCTTCACGGTCAGGGTCTCCTGCATGCACTAACTGATCGGCTTCTTTAATCAGCTTACGTAAAACGCTCAGTTGCTTCCGGGTTTTAGGCTTTGGCTGGAGCTGCCACTCATCGGGCGAAATGGGCAGGTGGTCAAGTTGCCACTTTTTGTAGAGTGGATTGTAGGCTTCTGGGTCCGCCTGCTCTAATAAATGACCAATACACCAACTGACGACGTCACCATTGGCGGCACGAATACAGCCTTCTTCTTTTTTATGTGGGCGGGGAAGAACCTCGGCAATGGCGCGGGCAAGACTGGGTTTTTCGGCAATGAAGAGGCGCATGATGGCGAACGCTTAAACTGTATAAACAGCCAGTAGTTAACCATCATGCCAGTGCGTTAGCAAACAGAGTGTTAACGCGAAAGATTTTAACGTCAGGCAGCCACTGGAGGCTTAGCCCAGATAACGCCTCGGTGCTTCGCGTATATTTCTCTGACCCACATAAGTGCTGAACTGTCAGCCCACTGCTGGGCAGGACCAGCCATTTTCTCCCGGAACTCGGCTGTACCGTAGATAGGATGTTCTTCAGGGCAAGCTAGCGGAGCCAGCAGAGAGGCCGCTGTTATATCAGCAACCGTCAGTTGATCCCCTACCAGATATGGCCCTTGCTGAATGCGCTCCTCCAACCAGCGGATTTCTGCATCGATTTTCTGCTCGGCACGGGCGACGTCTTTTCTATTAATTTTCAGCTTAACTTTGAAAACAGGTTTGATTACCTGATAGAAAGTTCGAACGAATACCTCTTCCCATGGTTTGGCGAACTGAGTCCAGATATCTTTGATCAAGGCGTCGTGAGCAAAGCCGGGAAGATACAGATAGCGAGCCACCGGCTTACCTATCGCATCAAAGCGCTGCTGAATCGCAACAATCTCTTGCTCATGTTGCGCAGGTAAGGTTTTCAGTGGGCCATATTCGTTATTCAGCCAATTCACAATTCTCGGGCTGTCCTGCACGCAGGTAGTAGCACGCTGAACCAAAGGAACCGTAGTTTCTGCGCGCTTACCTTTAATCAGCATTGGCAGAGTGTGCACTGCCGGTGTCAGTGCAACCTCGTTGTACTCAATGCCCTCATAATCCAGCAGCCAGCGAATTTTTTCGCTGTAGTGCGACATGTTGATCGTAAAAAGAGTAAGCGGTGTATTGATCGTCATCGAGTCATCCTGATGTACGTGGCATTAATTTCTATACAGGTGTCAATAATACAAGGTTGCTCAGATCCAAACAGGTCGGATGTGGACGAACTGCGACCTCCATGGCCCATTACAAAGGGATACAGATCTATATCAAAAAAAATTGATATAGAGTTTAAAATCACTATACTGGCAACCATGAACGATCTGACTACCAACGATTTAACTTTGGCCAGACTGGCTCAGGCGTCCAAGGCCGCCGGAGACCCTCTGCGTATGGGAGTCATGAAACTGCTCGGGCAAGGCGCATTTGGCGTGCTGGAGCTTTGTCAGATATTCGATATCAAGCAGTCGAGTATGAGCCACCACCTTAAGGTGCTGTCTCAGGCGGGCCTGGTCAGTAATCAGCGCGAGGGCAACAGTATTTTTTATCGCCGTCCGCTGAATACCGGCGACGATACCTTCAGTACCTGGCTGCGGGAGCTGTTCCGCGCGATTGATTCGTCGCTTGATGAAAGCGATAACAATGCCGCCGTTGATGGTGTACTGGCAGAGCGAGCGGAAGCCTGTGCCGGGTTCTTTGCCCGTCATGCAGATGATTTCCGCGAACAGCAGGATCTGATTGCATCGTATGAGCAGTATGGCGATGCACTGGCGACCATTCTTGACTCCCTGGGCTACCTGCCGGGAAGCAATGAGAATAGTGGCTACGCTTTGGAAATTGGCCCCGGCGAGGGCGCATTCCTGCAGACCCTGAGCGAACGATTTGCTGGTGTGACAGGGCTCGATATTTCGCCGGATCTGTTAGCGAAAGCGGAAACTTTCTGCCAGAACGAGCAACTGAACAACGTGACATTAGTGCAGGGCGACACCCGCGCGTTGCTTGAATCGCGCAAGGATGTTGAAGGCGATACAAACAACAGTGGCTATGGCTTCGCCGTGGCTAATATGGTGCTGCACCATGTGCCGTCACCTAAGAATATTTTTAACGATGTCGCCCAGCTTCTGAGTTCGGGCGGTACGTTTTTGGTTACCGACCTCTGTCGCCACGAACAGGTTTGGGCGCGGGAGTCTTGCGGAGATTTATGGCTTGGTTTTGAACCTGCTGATCTCAGTCAATGGGCCGAAGAAGCCGGACTGAAAGAAGGCCAGAGCCAATATTCCGGTTTAAGGAACGGATTTCAGATCCAGTTCCGACTGTTTCATGCCTGAGGGCATTTTTTTGAGGAGTCGCAGATGAGCGAATATTCAATTTTTACATCAGAGTCCGTCTCTGAAGGCCACCCGGACAAAGTTGCCGACCAGATTTCTGATGCGGTTCTGGACGCCATCATTGCCCGCGATCCCTACGCGCGTGTTGCAGTAGAGACACTGGTTAAAACCGGTATGGCAGTGGTTGCTGGCGAGCTGACAACTTCATGCTACGTCGACCTTGAAGACATCGTTCGCGACGTGATCACAGGCATTGGCTACAACAGCTCTGATGTAGGCTTCGACGGCGCGACCTGTGCCGTGCTGAACGGCATTGGTAAGCAGTCTGTCGACATCAACATGGGTGTTGACCGCGCCAAACCAGAAGATCAGGGCGCGGGCGACCAGGGCCTGATGTTCGGTTACGCAACCAATGAAACCCCTAACCTGATGCCAGCGCCTGTGTACTACGCGCACCTGCTGGTACAACGTCAGTCTGAACTGCGTCGTAATGGCACTCTGCCTTGGCTGCGCCCGGATGCGAAATCTCAGGTCACTATCAACTGGGAAGGCGACTCGCCGAAAGTTGATGCGGTGGTTCTGTCGACCCAGCACGATCCAAGCATCAGCCTTGAAGATCTGCGCGAGCAAGTTCTTGAGCACATCATTAAGCCTGTACTGCCTGCGGAATGGCTACACGAAGGTACGCTGTACCACATCAACCCTACCGGTAACTTCGTGATTGGTGGCCCGGTGGGTGATGCTGGTCTGACTGGCCGTAAGATCATCGTAGATACCTACGGCGGCATGGCACGCCACGGTGGCGGTGCCTTTTCTGGCAAAGATCCTTCGAAAGTTGACCGTTCTGCGGCTTATATGGGCCGTTATGTTGCCAAAAACATCGTGGCTGCAGGTCTGGCTGACCGTTGTGAAATTCAGGTGTCGTACGCCATTGGCGTGGCAGAGCCAACGTCTATTTCAGCGAATACCTTCGGTACTGGCAAGATCAGCGACATCGAACTGGCACGCGTGATCCGCGAAGTGTTCGATCTGCGTCCATACGCGATCCAGAACCAGCTGGAACTGCTGAATCCTATGTATCAGGCCACTGCCGCTTACGGCCACTTTGGTCGCGAGCCTTACGAGATGACCTACGAGTACACCGAAAACGGCGAGAAGAAGAGCAAAACCTTCACTGCGTTCACCTGGGAGCGCACTGACAAGGTCGATGCACTGAAAACCGCCGCCGGCGTCTGATTACAGCGCTTAATTTCATTTATTTTCTGGTCGCTGGTATTCCCCGGCGACCGTAACAGCAAAAGGGCAAAAACATGACCCAGTTTACTGATTACAAAGTTGCAGACATGAGCCTCGCCGATTGGGGCCGCAAAGAAATTAAAATCGCCGAAGGCGAAATGCCAGCCCTGATGGCGCTGCGCCGTAAGTACAAAGAATCACAGCCATTAGCCGGTGCTAAGATCATGGGCTGTATTCACATGACCATTCAGACCGCGGTTCTGATTGAGACTCTGGTGGATCTGGGTGCTGACGTCCGCTGGTCTTCGTGCAACATTTTCTCGACTCAGGATCACGCGGCTGCTGCCATCGCGGCGGCGGGTATTCCAGTCTTCGCCTGGAAAGGTGAAACCGAAGAAGAATTCCTGTGGTGCATCAAGCAGACCATTCTTGCCGAGAAAGACGGCGACAAAGTATGGGATGCCAACATGATCCTGGACGACGGTGGTGACCTGACTGAGATGGTTCACAACGACTTCCCAGCACTGCTGAATGACATCCACGGCATCTCTGAAGAGACCACGACCGGTGTTCACCGTCTGCTGGAAATGTTGGAAAAAGGCGAACTAAAAGTACCTGCAATCAACGTGAACGACTCGGTCACCAAAGCGAAGAACGACAACAAGTACGGCTGTCGTCACTCTCTGAACGATGCCATCAAGCGCGGTACCGACCATCTGCTGTCTGGTAAGAAAGCACTGGTGATCGGTTACGGTGACGTGGGTAAAGGTTCTGCCGCGTCTCTGCGTCAGGAAGGCATGATCGTTAAAGTGACTGAGATCGACCCTATCTGTGCTATGCAAGCGTGCATGGACGGCTTCGAAGTCGTTTCTCCGTACATCAACGGCGAAAACAACGGTACGCTGGAATGCGTCGACGCGGACCTGCTGGGCAAAACCGACCTGATCGTAACGACCACGGGTAACGTGAACGTTTGCGACAAAAACATGCTTCAGAAGCTGAAGAGCGGCGCCGTTGTCTGTAACATCGGCCACTTCGACAACGAGATCGACACCGCTTACATGCGTGAGAACTGGAAGTGGGAAGAAGTGAAGCCACAGGTACACAAGGTGTACCGTGACGAAGCCGCAGACGATCATCTGATCTTGCTGTCTGAAGGCCGTCTGGTGAACCTGGGTAACGCCACCGGTCACCCATCACGTATCATGGACGGCTCGTTCGCCAACCAGGTACTGGCGCAGATCTATCTGTATGAGCGCAAATTCGCCGATATGATGGAAGCTGAGAAGAAAGAAAGCATCTATGTGAAAGTTCTGCCGAAAAAGCTGGATGAAGAAGTGGCCAAAGACATGGTGGAAGGCTTCGGTGGCGTGATCACTAAACTGACGGGTGATCAAGCGAGCTACATTAATGTTGATGTGGATGGCCCGTATAAGCCAGAAGCCTATAAATATTAATGTTTGAGCGGAGCTAGCTGCATCGCCAGCTCTTTGTTGGATTTGCTCCGGAAATGCTCATGTATGATTTATACACTGCGCGTTCCGAAGCAAATCCGCCTCGATCTGGCTTCTTCGCTAACGCTCCTGAGGCTATGATAAGTGCGAAGTAAATAGCCAATAACAAGATAATAGGTAGCGGCGAACAGCGCCTCTACCGGATCAAGAGAAGTTAAGATGACGACCTTAAGTTTTGAATTTTTCCCGACCAAAACCGAGGAAGGGACAGAAAAACTCCTGAAAGTGCGCGACGAACTCGCTGCCTTTAATCCAGAGTTTTTCTCGGTGACCTACGGTGCCGGTGGCTCTACCCGCGACCGCACCTACGCCATCGTCAAAGCCATTCAGGAACGCGGTATCGCTGCAGCCCCTCACCTGTCGTGCGTGGGTGACAGTAAGGACGATCTGCGCTCACTGCTGAATGAATACAAGGACCTCGGCATCGACCGCATTGTTACCCTGCGCGGCGACCTGCCAAGCGGCGCCGGCCTCGCCAGCAGCGAGCTGCGCTATGCCAACGAACTGGTCGAGTTCATCCGCGAAGAAACCGGCGATCACTTCACTCTTGAGGTCGCGGCTTACCCAGAGATGCACCCTCAGGCGACCAGCTTCGAAAAAGACCTCGAACACTTCGTCAACAAAGTGAAGGCTGGTGCAGACAGCGCAATCACTCAGTACTTCTTCAACGCCGACAGCTACTTCAACTTCGTTGATCGTGTACGTGACATGGGCGTCGATATCCCGATCATTCCGGGCATCATGCCAATCACCAACTACAGCAAGCTGGCACGTTTCTCGGACGCTTGTGGCGCCGAGATTCCACGCTGGATCCGCAAGCAACTGGAAGCCTACGGCGATAACAACGAGTCTATTCAGCAATTTGGTGAAGAGGTGGTAACGGAAATGTGCCATCGCCTGTTAGAAGGCGGCGCACCAGGTATTCACTTCTATACCCTCAATCAGTCTGAAGCCAGCCTGCGTGTGTGGCGTAATCTGGTTTAATCGGACACACCTATGTCTCAGCAACTCTTTCTGGCATCGACACCCTTACATATTCTGAATTCGGTGGCGATCGCCAGTAAGACGCCCAGCACCCCTGCATGCCTGTGGTTGATTGATCAACCTATCGTAGAAAACAACCCTTACTTCGATCTCATTAAGAGCTGGCATAACTCGCCGTTCAGTGAATTGCGCATCAGTCAGGGTCATATCAAAGGCACCAAGGCGAAACTGGAAAACCGTAAACGCGTATTTGCGGAATTTGAGCAATGGGTAACGCGGAACGAACCAGGACAACTCTTCACCGGGAATGATCGACGTATCGAGTTTCAGTACGCAATGCATTGCGCGAAGTCCAAGCGCAGTGACGTGCAAGGCATCTATATGGATGAAGGCACGTTCACGTATGTAGGACGCGAGGCTTCAGCCAGCTTTTCAGATCGTATTGTTGATAACTGGCTGAAAAAACTGACGTACGGCTTCTGGTGGAAGAATCCTCCGACCATTGGTGCATCCCAATGGATTTCAGACGTCTATGCAGCTTTCCCTGATCTGGTTCACCCGTTACTGGCACAAAAGAAACTCCATCCTCTTCAACCTGCCCACACCGATAACCCTACAGTACGGGACTTCTGCTCACTTCTGGTCAAGCACTTCGGCGCTGATCCACAAACATTGAAAGATCTCGGTGCAGTACTTACGCTCCCTCATGAGTCAATTATCACTAAGTTAGATGGCTATAAGGATGCAATGGATTCTGTGATGGCAGAGATAATCAGCGATGGCAGAATAGTTGGCGTCAAGTACCATCCTCGCAACACCAACCCAGATATACTGCAGGCTGAAAACCGGACTGGCGCCTACGTCATTCCCCATCGAATACCGTTTGAAGCGATTTTGCCCCTACTTCCCCCTGAAGCAACGATCATCGGAGATCTTTCTTCGACACTGATCAACGGCCGCTGGCTCAGGCCCGACGCGCAAATCATATCGATTAAAAACCCAGAGGCACCTCTCGCCAGCGAGTTTGAGCATTTTTTTTCTCGGATTGGCGTTACCAGCGTTGCTGCCAATGAAGTATCTCAGGGAACAACGCTCGAAGCCTGATACATATTGCGACCAAGCTCGTGAATTGGCCTATTAGCTCTCTATTGTGCCGCTGAGGGAATAGTCAATTGGCCTATAAAAACTGGAACCTAATACATAAAACAATGACAATAGCATGACAACCGCAAAGATTAAGGGTACCTCTATGGATATTATCGATCTGTCAGAAGCAGAGTTGATAGGCCAGGGGCGAGACCGGGATTGCTATCGCCACCCACTCATCAATAACCAGTGCATCAAAGTGTCACGCAAACCACAGAAGCAAACACGTCGTGAGAGAGCGTACTTTGCTTATCTGATGAAGCAAGGCGTAGACACGTCGAAGTTGGCGCACTACATGGGGACTGTCAAGACGAGCCGCGGGGAAGGTGCGGCTTGCGAACTGATGTTGAACGATGACGGAGAAGTATCATCGACCCTGTCAAACGCTGTGCGAAATAAAGAGTTTCCCGAAAATACGATCAGAGCCCTCATGGATGAGCTGCGTGAATACCTCCTGGAACAACAGATCTGCGTTCGGGATCTCAGCCCTAACAACATCATGTGCCAGGTCCAGAATGGTCATCCGCGTTTAGTTATCGTTGATGGAGTCAGCAATCCGGGAGTGAACCCTCTTAACATCCGGATTCCAGCGCTATCACGATACTTTATTAACAAGTCCTGGAAGTCACTCGAAAAAAAGTTCGCGGCACTGTCGAACGGGGCTATTGAGAAAGCCGGTAACAATGCATGCATTGCTGTCCCAGATGCAGCGTAGTTGATGACGTGTACATAAATTAATCTCTGAGATATGATTGTGCGCTTTACGCGAACGGTCATTTCTATGCATTTGTCGATGAATCTGCTCATTAAAAATGAAGCAGACATTATTGCTGAAAACATCCGGGTCCACGCCGCCTTAGGTGTGGATAGTTTCGTTGTTATGGATAACGGATCGACAGATGGCACCCTGGAAATCGTTCGTGCACTCGCCAATACCCTGCCAATTACAGTGATTGAGCGCCCTACTCTGGACTACCAGCAAAGTAACTGGAAAACCGAGATGGCGAAGATGGCGCGAAAGGATTTTGGTGCTGACTGGACAATCGCGAACGATGCAGATGAGTTCTGGATACCATCACCAGGGTGTAACCTGAAAGATGAGCTGACACAAACAGGGTCGATCATTCACTGCCAGCGCAAAAATATACTTTTCGAACGTGAAGCATTTGATCGTGGAGCAGATTTTTTCACACAGAACCTATGTGTCTCTTCGCCGATAAACTACCGGAAAGGTGGTGAAGTGGAAGAGGTCGAGCGATCTATTATGCTCGGAAAAATCCACGGTAAAGTCATTGTCCGTAGCCCCGGCATGCTGAGAATCAAAGGTGGAAACCATAGAGCCTGGCACGCCTGGGGCTGGTTAAATCAGAAACAGTCAGAAAGAATTACGGTCTATCACTATCCGATCAGGTCCCGGGAGTCTTTTGTAGCAAACATTGAAAATCGCTCGGCATTACTGAAAAAAGGCGTATCGAAAATGGGGAACCATTACAGACGCTGGGTTAAGCTCCATGATTCAGGACAACTGGAACAGGAAATTGACCGTTTAACAGTCCCAAAAGAGAGAAAAAGCACGCTGCTTGACCTCGGTATCATTTGTGAAGATCCACACCCTACTAAGGTAATCACGCAAGCGCTGAACGCCAGCTGATTACATAAATATCACCCCGGTTCTATACCGGTCAGAGTTTTAAAATAGCGATCCATGTATAACGTCGTCTGCTTAAAATGGGGCTCTAAGTACCCCGCTGAATTCGTGAATCGTCTGCATAATATGGTTCGCCGTAATACCACAGTGCCGATAAATTTCTACTGCATCACAGACAACCCCGAGGGTCTCGATGAAGGAATAAACTTCCGCATGTTACCTGATCTTGGTATCAAGGGATGGTGGTATAAGCTGATGCTGTTTAAATCCGAACTCTTCGATATCTCAGGCACCACTATTTTCCTCGATCTGGATGTTGTGATCACCGCAAACATTGATGAGCTTTTCACTTATGCACCCGGCACATTCCGTATCATCAAAGACCTGAAAAAAGGTTTCAACAGCTCTGTATTCCGCCTGGAAATAGGTAGCCAGACAGAAGTCTGGGAACGCTTCTGGGAGAACAAAGAAAGTATTATTGAGCGACTTCACGGCGACCAGGACTGGATTGCAGAGGCCATTCCACAGCACATGAATGAATGGCCCCGCGAATGGGTGGTCTCCTTCAAGAAGCAATGTAATGCACGGGCTAAGCGCACATGGGGAGCTATCGGCCGCATACTTCTTAAACTCGACATGTTTCCGACAACCAAAGGATATGCACAACTACCGCAAGGCGCAAAAATCGTCATCTTCCATGGAAAACCCGATCCTGTTGATGTTATGAACGGTCCATGGGGGGTATGGAAGGAAGCGCCCTGGATCAGAGAATACTGGAAATAGTAACGTGCTGACCAGAATACGCAGAGACAACAGTAAGACACTTATACAGCACTTTTTACGAACCTCTGGCAATGCAGGACAGGGCCGCGAACTTACTCTGGGTGAAATCCTGCTCGACCATCATGTATCGACAGTAGGCATGCTCTCAGGGACATCAATGGTTCTGAAACTGGTGAAAGCGCGGACCTGGCATGAACATGTTAAGGTTTTCTGGAAGCGAAGTAGAACCCATACTGAGTACACGGGTGCCCAGCTTCTACGGTCTATTGGGATTGGTGCTCCGGAAGTGTATGAGATGGGCATTTCTTTTCCAATCCCACGCAACGCCTTGTATATCGGCTATTACCTGATGGAAAATCTGACGGAATCAGGTTTACTCTCTCTCTCTGATATACAGAAGGATCTGAACGACCAGCAGGTCTCGCTTCTGACCGATCAGATTAGAATCACACTGCAAACGTTAAAACAGCATTCCGTTCTTTATTCAGACCTCCACCTTGATAATATTTTTTGTCATCCAGAAACCATGGAACTGAAGTTTATTGATACAGGGGCAAAGCGCTACAAGCGCCGTAAGGTGTTTGAAAAGAAACACCGCAAGGCTATCAGGAACCTGCTCAACAGCTTAGAATCTTCAAGCCTGAAAGGGACTGAGCTTGATCTTTATTGTCAAAGCATTAATAAGTAAGCAACCGGGCAACAGCAAAATCAATGAAGACACACGGCGACATCGCTTTATTTGTCATAGAGACGGAACTCCAGTATCTCGCGAGCCTGGAAATTATAAAAATAACGTCACCGGAACAGGTGATCGTTTTCTCTTACTCTGAATCTCTATCTCAGAAGCTCACAGCACGCGGTGTAGACCATACCTACCTCGACCGAGACTGGTCGGGTACGTTGCAAAAGATCATAAAGCTTAAACGGTGCCTGAGTTCCGTAGTCAACAAACTACGTTCAGCAAAACCTTTCTCACGAATACTGCTCCATACCCCCCGGATCGATCAGATTCATCAGAATCTGGTGATACATGCTCTTCAGCGCAATTTCAGTCAAGTGCCACTCAGACTCAGAATGGTTCCGGACGGCATTCTCAACACCATTGTTGAATCAACCGACGAAACCTCAAAAGTATCGCTGAGAACCAGATTACGATATCTGAAATATTTACCGTTCCCGGATCTCAAGTATCATTACTTTTCAGGCTGCCGCATTGGAATTGACGATCCTCTGTTTGATGTCTTGTATTCTTTTTCTGGCATTAAAACGAATTACCCGGAAGATAAGCTCAGGCATATCGATATTGCCATTGAACGCAGAGCTGAGCCTAAAAAGAAAAAGAAAGCCCTGGTTATCGGACAACGTCTTCTTGACCTCAATCTGGCAACAGCCCACGAAGTGACTACAATCAGCAACCGCCTCAAGCTTGAGGTCGAACGACTGAACGTTGACCAGGTTCATTACCTTGGCCACCCGAGATCAAGCAATCAGGAATTCAACAACGGCTACAAAGTTATTGAGGAAGATATTTTCTGTGCAGAAGAGTTATACAGCAAAACTCACTATTCATACGTTCTGGGCTGTACCTCGACCGCATTAATTAACGCAAAAATGCTGCTGTCAGACAGCGTAGTCATTTCAGTAGGCATGGATACGCTCTATCAGAATCGTACAGATAAGGGGAATGCCTTACGTTACACCTTTGAGTCCGCCGGTATCGTTGTGCTGTAACCAGACCAAGCACAGACTAGTCAAAAGTACAAACCGTGCGACCATAAAGTCTTTAAAAAACAGATCTACAGTTATTCCAGCAACCATAAAAGAGCTGACCACGAAAGCTAAGAAAAGCCCGCCCGAACCGATATTGAGTAGTGCGGCACTTATTAGCATCGCAAAAAGTGCCATGAGACTTACTAGTCCCAGGTATCCCATAGTAGCCAAAGCTTGAAAGTAAACGCTGTGAGCCTGACTGAAATAACCTTTTGATGCTCGAATCCCAACACCGCAGGTCTTTGGCCAATGATCCAGCTGCGCATATTTAAATGAACCAGTACCCACTCCCAGAACCGGGAACTCACTCGCGATACACCCGCTCAACCGCCATAGTTCAAGACGTTGCCCCAGAGAGCCCGAAGAATAGCCTCCTGCGAATGCCTTGGATAGTTCAGTTTCAAGAGCTCTGAAGCGCCCGGTTTCGGAGATCGTAAAAGCTGCACAGACAAAACACACGCCGAGAAGTACAAGAACGCCCCAGTTTTTTAATGAAAAAAGTATATAACCAAAGACACAGAGAGTGGCTAAAAGAACTACGCCCACACTGCTTCGTGTACCGCTCTTGTAGGAGACATAGAGGGCTGCCACCGATCCTGCTAAGGACAATCCTATAATTAGCCATTTCCACCTTACTGTATGGAGTTGCGTGCCGAGGATGAGCAATAGACCACCAATAAGCGCTGCATAATTCCCGAATTCAACCGCATTCTCCGTAGCATCCCAGCGACCACGAGTTCCTGCGCATACCTCACTAAGGGCATATGCTCCTAAGGATAATCCGGCAAAAATTGCAATGAGCGAAATTTCACTACGCCTGAAATTCAACGTCCGCATAGCAAGTATCAGCGGAATAATCGCAATTAAAGTAAGGTAAGGCTTCACAGAGCGAAAAGGCGCGTCCTCATATTCCCTAAACACCCAGGAAAACACAGAGACAAGAGCGACCGAGCCCAGGCTCCCAGCCAGCCAACGATATCGATAGAGGTGTTTAAGAAAGTCCGCATCTCTGAACGCGACAACACAACTGAGCAGAATTGCCAACTGAAAAGCCAGAACCCCCGTTCCACGGTGCCATGGCTGAGCGGCAACACAGACCCCGAGAAGAACGAACAGCCAGAACCGAGCCTGCGTGACACCAGCCAGCAGAGCCTTTGAGGCAGATGGAAAATTAGGAAACAGAACGATATCTCTAAGGTAGCTAATACGTGATCAATCTAAATATCACAGAGTCGCCTGAACCTGAAGCTCGACACTGTCCAGATCCGGAATCATGGCGGTAACTCCCTCGAAGGTCACGGCAACCTTATCAAACTGCCCCATACCCATGGCTTCGACTTCCTGTAGATCGTTTTCGCCAACGTGCATTAAGCGGGGGATACCCTGCACCAGAATGGCGTAGAAAGGCATCTGAGGGTTCGCATTTACCCCGTTGACGATAATAAAACGTGCATCCGGATTCGGTGCCGGTGCAGCCTGGCCACTCATCAGTTCGTAACACAGAGCCGGAACCAAGGTCCCACGCCAGTCCAGACGACCGAGAATCCAGTCTGTGCTGGCATTCGTTGTCAGCAGGTGCGAAAACGGGATAACCTCCGCCACCGTTACGTTCGGCAGGATAAGATTGCGATCCTTTAACGGAACCAGCAGGCAGTCCACCTGTTCAGGCTTGTTATCCGCACTGGTGATCTGGTTTTCGCTCATAATTCTCTATCCATTTATCTTTCAAGTGTTCAACCAGCTTCAGCGCCAGCTGATACGAATCGCCTACGAAGGTTACTTTTCCAGTGTGTATCGCACTTTCGGGCATAGAGGCATTACCACAGCCTTCAGGGGCCTGAACCCATACATCGGTGCCTTCCGGCAGTGCTGAAATACTCTCTGCGCCGTCACTCCCCATACCGCTGAACAGAATACAGCCGAAGCGTTGTCGAGCGTGATTAAACACTACGTCAATGACACCATCAATGGACGGTCCATAAGGGCCATCCCAGGGGCTGGTCCCAAGACTGATACGGTCCAGACCGACAAGGTCGAAGGTCGTTGATACCGGTGCAATCAGCACTTCACCCGCGGCCAGAATCGCAGCATTTTCGACATTCTTAAGCTGGTACAGCGAATGACGCCCAACCGCCTGACACAGTGCCTGCTCGAACCTTTCATCAATATGCTGGGCGTAAACAAACGCGACCGGCAAACCTTCGGGCAGCACGTCGAGAAACTCTTTTACGGCCTCTGGCCCACCCAAAGAGGCGCCCAGAACAAATATATGCAAGGGGAGCTTGCGTGTGTCATCCGCAAATACTGCTGGAAGCAGAATCTCTCTGTGTTGTTTCTGCGCCCATGGCACCTGGCTGACTTCAGCCGCAGGCGCCGGAGTGTCCGTCAGGTCCCGTAGCTTAGTAAGCAGCTTCTTTTCCCAACGTAAGAAGCTGGTGCAATTGTTATCCGGTGCGTCATCCATACCGACGAGAACAGGCGCGTCTCCGTCCAGTAAGGAATCAAAGCTTTCCCCGCAGACTTCATCGTCATCGCGAACAGTGACTAACCAGGCATCTGCCTGAGTCTCCCTGATCAACGCCAGGGTCATTCTTGCGGCCGGGATATTCAGTACGACCTCAAACCCAAGCCGCTCCAGTGACTCCGCCAATATGCGTTGCTGCAAAAGGTCGCTGTTAATCACAGCGACTCTTGGGCTGCCCACTCAGTAAACCTCGTGCCCCAGGAAGGCATTGATGTTTTCCAGCAGCGCTTCTTCCTGGAAGGGTTTACCCATATATTCATTCACACCAATGCTTCTCGCTCGCTCACGGTGTTTATCACCGGTACGCGAAGTAATCATGATGATCGGAAGATCTTTCAGGCGCTCATCATGACGAACCAGTGACGCTACCTCAAAACCATCCATACGAGGCATCTCGATATCGAGCAACATGACATCGGGTTTCACATCCTGCAGGACTTCCATAGCATGCATACCGTCTTTCGCGGTCAATACTTCCATGCCGTGGCGTTCGAGCAGACGTGTCGTTACCTTACGTACCGTCACCGAGTCATCGACAACCAGCACCTTAGGCAGACGACGCTCTTGCTCGTGACGCGCTTCAGCCGCTTTATTATCAAGCGCTTTAGCCTGCTGATACTCAAGGCTGGTATAGGTACGGATCATGGCTGGCAGATCGAGAATGATAACAACACTACCATCCCCCAGAATCGTGCCACCTGAAATACCACGTACTCCAGCAAACTGAGGACCAAGGCTCTTCACCACGATCTCTCGCGAGCCCAGCAGTGCATCAGCCTGCAAAGCAAAAGGAACCTGACCGCGAACCAGAAGCAAAGGCAGCGGCATGTGCTGACCCGAGATCTTCGGATGAGAGTGCTCATCGAGCATCGCTCCCAGATACCCCAGCTGGTAGTCGCGACCGGCGTAATTAAAGAAGCGCTCGCCTTCAGGCAGATCATAGAGGTTCTGTAGCTCGGCAACGGAAGCACGAACGATCCCCTGAATGTTATTCAGAGGAACGGCATACAAGTCTTCACCGATGCGAACCATCAGTGCCCGGTTGACCGACACAGTGAACGGCAGACGAACTTCAAATTCACTGCCTGTCCCAGCTTCAGAACGAATTTCAACACTGCCGCCCATCTGCTTAATTTCGCTGCTGACGACATCCATACCGACACCACGACCAGAGATCTGTGTAATGACCTCTGCCGTAGAGAAACCAGGTTGCAGAATAAACTGCATAATATCGTGCTCAGTCGGCTCAACACCGTCTGGCACCATGCCGCGTTCACGGGCTTTCTTCAGAACCGCATCAAGGTTAATGCCCTGACCGTCGTCGCGCAGGGTAAGAACAACATCACCACCGTCACGACGGATATCCAGCTCAATGCTGCCTTTCTCGGGTTTACCGGCTGCACGGCGTTGCTCTCCACTCTCGATACCGTGGTCGACGGCATTGCGGACCATATGCTCAAGAGGAGAAATCATACGTTCGAGAATGGTACGGTCCATTTCACCATCGGCGTTGTTAACCCGCAGCTCGACCTGCTTATTCAGTTCAAGGCTGACCTGGCGAACAATACGACGCAGGCGTGGCACCATACGCTGGAAAGGAACCATACGGGTCTTCATCAGGCCTTCCTGCAGCTCCGTATTCACCCGGCTTTGTTGCAGCAGAAGTGTCTCAGCGTCACGGGTTTTGCCCGAGAGGGTTTCTTTCAGATCGATAAGGTCGGACGCAGATTCCATCAATGCTCGCGAAAGCTGCTGCATCGCCGAATAGCGGTCCATTTCCAGAGGATCAAAGTCTTCGTAATCTGGTCCATGACGCTCCTGGCGGAACAGCACCTGAGCTTCAGTTTCAATATCCAGACGTCTCAGCTGGTCGCGCATCCGGTCCAGCGTCTGATCCATTTCTGAGAGAGTCCCCGCGAAGTCGCTGACCTGCTCTTCCAGACGCCCCCGACCAATCGCTGTCTCACCGGCCAGGTTGACGAGGCTGTCGAGCAGATCAGCTGAAACTTTCACCAGCTCAGTAGGTGCTTTTCGCTGTTGTGCCATCGCCGGAGCCGGGCGTTCCGGCGCCATCTCAACCTCTTTACCGGACAGAGGTACAACGGCTAATGATCCCTCGTCGCCTTCAGTGTCGGCCTGTGATTCGTCGGACAGATCATCGCTCAGGGAAACAGGGGCATCCGCCTGTCCGCCGGTATCTGCAACAACGTCTTGAGCAGACACTGGAGCATCGACCACCAGCTCTTTTTCTCCGAGCACGAGCACGCCATCACTGTCGAGCAGGCTGGCTACATCATCAATCTTTGACTGCAGGTTTTCCTGCCGTTCATTGAGGTGCATGAAGAAGGTGTCGTCAAAGCGGGCTTTGCGCGACAACGCCTTCTGGATATCTGATTCGAAGTTATGGGCTGTGTCACCGATGACTGATAACCCAGCGAGGCGAGCGCCACCTTTCAAAGTGTGTAACACACGCAGAAGTTCGTCTGCGCCCTGAGTTGACGAAGGCTCCGCACGCCATGCTTCAACGCCTTCATCCAACGCTTCCATCAACTCACCAGCTTCTTCAAGGAAGATGCCGACAATTTCACGGTCGCTCTCATCCGCGGTTTCAGACTGCACCATATAGGCACGCGAGTCCGCTTCCGCAGTATCCTGAACAGGCCTCGACTCAGCACCACTGCGCTGCGATGCCACTTTGAGAGCCTCAATCATGCGCTCGGGATTTTCTGGGCCCTTGCCTTCCCTCACAGATTGCAGCTGTGTAAACAGTAAATCGTGAGCACTTTGTGCCAGCGGTAATGTATCTTCGGAAAGATCAATCACCCCATCATTCAGGCGCTCATAGAGTGTTTCCAGCTCGTGGCATAAATCAGCAACTTCTGGCAACTCGGCCATACGTGCACCACCCTTGAGGGTGTGCAGCTCACGCTGAAGTTCAGAAACCGGCAGAAGGTCTTCTGGGGTCTTTTCCCACTTCTGTACGATGGACTCAATGGCTTCGGTGATTTCCTCAGCTTCCTCAAGGAAGATATCCAGAATCAGGTCATCTTCCTGCTCTTCGATATCGGCCTGCTCTAGCTCACTCAGGGAGGACTCATCAACCTCAGGAACCGGGGGTGTTTCTTCATCGTTAAGAGAAAGCATCCCCTCCACAACGGAAGACTCACCAGCATGAGACCCGGCGGATTCATCTGGCTGTTCTTCTGTCTGCTCATCTAGCTGTTCTTCTGCTTGCTCATCAGGCAACTGCGATTCAGGGAACTGCCAATCACGAACGCGACGAACGGTGTCCGACACGTCAGGAAGATCCTGACCTGCCGCCAGGCAGTCCATCATATTGAGCAGCTCTTCATGCGCATCGCTGATAAAAGCGACTAACTCTGGCTCAGGATGTGCCGCCGCGTTGCGTGCGCCCTGATAAAAATGATGCAGTGCCAGCGCCATTTCTTTCACTGCTGGGATGCCTGCGTCTTCTGCGGCCTGTGCTGCTGATGACAGATCTGCCGAAATAGTGTCGAGCACCTCAGAGCTATCTTCTTCCTGCCACGTCTGCAGAAGCTCATCGGCCTCAATCAGCGAATCCATGCCAGAAGCCAGGAAGTGACTGATTGCTTCGGTCGATATGCCCGCTGCCGATTCGCCCTGATACATAGGCTGAAGCTGCTCAGTTTCAATAGCAGCCGCGCGCTCGATTAAAGCGGGTGCTTCTGGCATATCTTCGAGCAACATAAGCTGATCGACAGTCAGATAAGAACGCAGAGCCACAGAAGCATCGTTCAGCAACGACGCCAGTTCTGGAGTATTCGGTAAACGGAAAGCACGAAGCTCTTTGGTTAATTTTTCAATAACAGAAGCGACATCGGCAAGCGGTGCCAGCTCTGCCATGTGCGCACTGCCCTTAAGAGTATGCAGGGCTCGCTGCAAAGCATCGCTGATCTGGTTACCACACGCCGTTTCATTCGACTCGGTAACAAACTCATCGACAACCGCGAGGTGTGCTTCAGCTTCGGCAATAAAGATTTCCAGCAGTGCGGCACGATCTTCTGCCTCTTGTTGAGCATCGGTATCCTGCGTCGCTTCCGGGCTGGCCAGCTCTTCCACCACGCCGATAGCATCGTCTGCACTACTCTCAACGTCATTACTCTCAGCGGTACCATCCTCAACGATACGCGTATCCGCTTCGACGTCTGATTCAGCTTCTTCCACAGGATCTGCTGAATCGTCCTCAGCAGATGAGCCCGGCAGAGTCGCCGGCTGGTTGCCCTCAGCCGTGGCGAAGGCATAGTCCATGTATGGCTGAACATCGATTGAAGCAGCACGCTTAGCACGGAAATCTTCAATGAGGCCGGGAAGTTGTTCAATCACACGATCGACGAACGCAATCATGTCATCATTGACAGAAATCGTCTCATCGAGCACGCGGTTGAACATATTTTCTACGGACCATGCCAGTTCGCTGACATCATCCGCTTTCACCATGCGGCCACTGCCTTTCAGAGTATGGAAAGAACGTCTTACGGTGGTCAGCGCTTCACTGTCATCCTGATTCTTACGGTAAGCAGGCCAGAACTCGCCCAGAGTCTCGGTAACTTCTTCTGCTTCCTCGAGGAAGACTTCAATGATTTCATCATCAATGAAGTCATCGTCAGCGTCTTTTAATGCGTTATCTGCAGGTTCGCTTAGAGTCTCTGCCGGCTGTTCTTCGTCCAGATCCTCTTCGAGCTCAATAATTGGCAGTTCATCGGATTCGGACACGTCTGATTCGGCAACATTGGAGATCAGATCCTGATTACTTTCTATCAGTTCATCGTCGAGACCGAGCGCTTCAGAGAAGCTGGTAACATCGACGGCTTCATCCGCAAATCCTTCGGGTAACTCAACATCAGAGAGATTTTCAGACGCCGCAGATTCAATACCGCAGCGCTGCATCAACGTGCTCAGCGTATTTTCCGCGCGCTCAATAATCGCGATATCAGTAGACGTTGACTCGTCAGAGTAACGTTCAAGATAGTATTCAACACCACTGAGAACTTCCGCGACCATATCCATAACGCCCCATTCCGGCGCTGGGCGGTCGGCCAGCAGCGCCTGCTGGACGAATGTTGAGAGATTCGATAACAATACCGCGACGCGCGGCATTGGAATCATATTTAATGAGCCTTCAATCGAGTGCAGAAGTGCCGGGACTTCCTGCAATTTCTCGGTTGACCACTGATGCGCTATGTAAGAAACGACGCCGTCTTTTACCTGCTCCAGGACATTACGCGCTTCACGAAGCACAGCGCGCTGAGCGTCGGACATCGCGCTGTCGCTGACAGACTTAGTGGTGTCACCATCACGGATCATTCCGTTTAACGTCGCTTCGACGTACAGAAGTGCACCCGCGACATCCAGTAATTTACTGTCCTGCTCGTCACTGGCTTCGGCTTCAAGCAACGCCACTATCGCGCTTTCCTGCTCCTGCATTACCCGGCGTGGCATGCCTAACCCCAGCATCCCCATAGTATCGGCAACCTGACGGACAGTACTGCGGATAGATGTCAGAGCAGGTTCGCGTTCGGCAGAACCACGTACAACCTGATCAAGCTCATCTTTGACCGTGGAAATCTCTTCTATCAGAGCAGTCAATGCTCCCGATACCGCATCCGAACCTGCTCCCATCGCATGATCTTCCGCGTCTTCCGCATTAGGCAGAGCTTCAGCCAACCGGAAACGCTTCTGCACCAGACGAATGGCTTCACCACGCGCATCAGTGCGGGCAACATAGAACAACAGATTTTTCAGCAGCTCTTCAGCGGGCGGACGATTAATCGCCGCAACCCCTTTATCAAGACCGGTTTTCAGAAGTTGATCGAGCTGACGTAACAGAACCTTGGCGCTTTTTGGCAGGCTGTCCTGTTTCAGCAACCACTCACTGAATGCCAGAGCAGGCAACCAGACAATCCCCTGAGGGGTACCACCCATGGACTTATTGAGCTTAGCGAAGAGCTTATTAATGTAGTGTTTCGCCAGGTCCGGGTCGCGATCCTGCAGCAACTGGAGAGTCGCCGCCTGCAGCATCTGACGCGTTTTGCGCAGCCATGGCGAAAAATTGGGTTGGGTAAACAGGTTTTTCTGCGCTCCCGTCAACGGGGCGTTGTGCTCGACGTAAGGCGTGAACAGTGACGTTTCAGACAGGAAGTTTTCACCGCGGGTAGACCGCAGTTCATTCAGGATTGGCAACAGCACCACAGGCAGGTCACGACGCCCGACCTTCACGTGCTCAAGATAATGCGGCAACTGAATAATGGCCTGCATCAGTACCTCAAGGCCATCCCGCTCATTACTCAGGGAACCCTCAGTCAATGCCAGAGCAACCGCTTCCATCTCTTCAGCCAGCAGCGCAGCTCCGTAGAACTCCACCATCTGCAATGTTCCATGCACCTGGTGCAGGTAACTTAAACAGAAGCGCAGACGACTTCTGTCTTCGGGATGTTCAACGTACGCTTCAAGTGCCTGCTGAGCCTGTTGCAGCGTATCCTGAATTTCCCCTTTTACCCATTCCAGGGCGATGTAGTCCTGACTCATCGCCTTGCACTCTCCCCTGTCGATGTGGATTGTTTGCGGACAAACGCGGTCACCTGACCACTGTGCACCGATTCTAATAGCGGGTGCTCCCAGTCCACCATTTCACCGAGCCCGATAACCAGTAAGCCCCCCGGCGCAAGACGTTGCGCGAGAGCATCAAGAATTTCCCGCCGACGCCAACGACGGAAATAAATAAGAACGTTCTGACAGAAAATCACATGCTGCGACTGCAGAGGACAGTTCTTCAGATTAAGAATGTTTACCTGACTGAAGCAGCAACGACGGCGTAACTGAGCGGCCACTTCTACCTGCTGTGAAGACAGCGGCGCAATGGCCCAGTTGTGGTACTCAACCGGAATACGTTCAAGCGCTCGCAACGGGTAACGGCCGCTACGTGCTTTACGAAGAACAATCGTGGAGATATCCGTACCGGTAATGGAGTACTTAAGGCCGGTTGAAGCGAGGTTTTCCTCGGCAAGCATGGCCAGGGTGTAGGCCTCTTCACCCGAGGAGCAACCAACACTCCAGAACTCCATGGTCTCTTCACGAGCCTGCAAACGCGGACGCTGACGACGCATATGCTCGACAACCAGCTGCAACGCATCCGGGTCGCGGAAAAAACGTGTTTCCTGGACGGTGAGTCGGTCGACCAGAGTCGACCACTCCATCACGCCGGAAGGGCCGTCCTGAATCTTTTCGTAGTACTCGCCGTAATCGCGGATGCCGAGTTCCAGCATGCGCAGACCCAGGCTGGTCTGTAAGAAGGAGCGACGCTGCTGGGGCAGAAACATCCCCGTGCGCTCCTCCAACAATCCCTGCCAACGATTAAACTGCACATCGTCAAGTTCAGGGACCGTACTCAGACCATTGCGGATTGACTGGCTCATGTATCAGACCGTTGCGTCAGAGCCCTCAGAGAGTGCTCTGCTCTTCTTCGGTTTCTTCATGAAATTCTGCGTCAGTCACTGTCTCTGGCAGCTTAAAGCCGGCCACAGATTCACGCAGCATATTCGCCATTTCCGCCAGATTACCAATCGACTTCGCAGTCGCGGTGGTACCCGCAGAAGTCTGCGACGTAATTTCCTGAATGACGTTCATCGTATTGGAAATATGACCCGCAGACGACGCCTGCTGACGTGCCGCGTTGGAGATGTTCTGAATCAGTTCTGCCAGGTTATTCGATACGCTTTCAATTTCTTCCAGCGCCACACCCGCATCCTGTGCCAGACGAGCACCACGTACCACCTCGGTGGTCGTCTGCTCCATCGAGATAACTGCTTCGTTGGTGTCGTTCTGAATCGTTTTAACCAGCGCTTCAATCTGCTTGGTCGCCGCGGCAGAACGTTCTGCCAGACGCTGTACTTCGTCAGCAACAACCGCGAAGCCCCGACCGGCGTCACCCGCCATCGATGCCTGAATCGCCGCGTTCAGAGACAGAATATTGGTCTGGTCAGCAATGTCGGTAATCAGGGAGATGATGTCACCAATCTCCTGCGAGGATTCACCCAGACGTTTAATACGCTTAGATGTTTCCTGAATCTGCTCACGGATATTATCCATGCCACTGATGGTTGACTGTACAACCTCAGAGCCTTTGTTCGCGATCGCAACCGACCGCTCCGCAACCGCAGATGATTCAGAGGCGTTGGCGGATACCTGGTCAATCGACACCGCCATTTCGTTGATCGCTGCCGACGCACCGGCAATTTCCTGAGCCTGGTGTTCAGATGCTTCAGCGAGGTGCATTGCCGTCGCCTGAGTTTCCTGAGCCGCCGACGATACCTGTACCGCAGTATCATTAATCGAGGATACCAGTACGCGCATCTGGTCGATCGCGAAGTTAATCGCGTCGGCGATTGCACCGGTAAAGTCTTCGGTTACCGTCGCTGATGCTGTCAGGTCACCGTCTGCGAGGTCAGCAATTTCGTCAAGAAGACGCAGAATCGCAACCTGGTTCTGTTCGTTAGTCTGACGGGTATCCTGCTCCCGCAGCTGGGCTTCTTCCTCACGCTCACGAGCACTCTTTGACTCGGTACGGAAGTAAATATAGGCAAACAAGAGAGCAATAAACGCAAGAACATAACCACCAAGCTGAATCATGTTCCGCTCTTCGGCATTGTTCTGAATTTCATTGGTCAGAACCGATGTCTGCTCAAGCAGAACACGAGAGTTCTGGAAAATATTGTCGGAGGCTTCACGAACCTGGAAGAGTTCAGGAGAGGTTTCCAGAATTTCGTCCACCGAACCAGATACGAATTCAAACAGCTCAGCAACTTCAGCCAGTGCATAAACTGCTTCTTCGTTCGTTACCTGAGAAATGTTCATGGCGATGTTGCCCTGAATCATACCGTTCAGTACCCGACCAAACAGCGAGGCGTCACGACCAAAAGCATCGGCGGCCATAACGGCATCATCACCACCCGCCAGTACTTTGTTTACCGAGCGTACAATACGTTCTGCAAGCCAGGACTGACGCTGAGCAACCGCAACCTGATCGGCAGGTGCGCCGCTTTCAAGCAGGATGTCTACGATCTCATCGTACTCAACCTGCAACTGAGGAATGGTTTCAGATAGAAGCTCGGCTACTTCGTGAACCGAAAGTACGATCTGCTCAGAGCGGATAATCTGGTCAGCATCTTCACGAACACTGTTCCAGGTTTCCTGAACACCCGACTGCGAGGCATCTTCTGAAGGGGGCAGACTCTTCGAATCATCACCGGCGACAAGATATCCCCAACGCTTATCAAAGTTATCGCGCGCCTGGCGCAGCTGGGTAAATGCATCTGGTTTACCACCAGCAGCCTCTACCGCGTTCTTCGCCAACTCCTGAGACAGAACCCGCAGCTCGCCCGAGTGCTCAAGATACTGCTCATCCTTTGTGGCCAAAATATTGACCCCAATGGTGATACCAATGAAACCGATCAGGAAAACGAACATCAGTACAATGGCACTGAAGTTACTCTTTTTCCCCTGATTTACTGTGTTTCCACTCATGCCGTCCTCTCCAAACTCGCTGCATGCTGATCCGACCCGTCGGGCCAGTAAATTGTTATTATTTTCCGTTCCGTGTTTATACGGCGATATTCATAAACTCAGGTGACCTCAACAGCTCACCAAATTCCATGACTGGCCAATTCCTGCCATCGCGTTCAAAAGCTTTCGCAACAAAGGGTGCGAGCGCTTCAGGCACCTGAGGGACAGGTACCTCCCGGTCTACCGGAAAACTCTGCATACCAAGCACTGCATCTACGAGCAGGCCGGTAAGGTATTCATCCTGCTCAATCACCAGCACGCGCTGACTACGCCAGTTACCACGTGATGGCTGACCGAGCAGGCCATTAAGATCCATTACAGACACCATGCGCCCACGGACGTTGGCAATACCAAGCACCCAGTTTTTCACACCGGGCACCCGGGTTACTTTTGGCATCTGCAGAATTTCCACTACGTCGGCCATGTTGGCGACGTATTGCTCGTTACCCAGCAGAAATCCGATTCCGCGCCAGGTCGAAACGGTTTCAACCTGCTGTGGCAGTGGCGACGCAAAGCGTCGACTGCGATTTTCCATCTCGATGAGCAGAGCAAATGGTGTCATGGCTTCAGCCTTCTTCTGAGCCGATCAAAGCGTTGATCTCTGATAGCAGGCGGCTTTCAGAGACGGGCTTAACCAGATAACCTGAAGCCCCCTGACGCTTCCCCCAGACCCGATCAGTTTCCTGGTCTTTGGTAGTCACAATCACAACGGGAATATTCTTGGTTTCAGGGCTTCTGGTTAACTGACGAGTTGCCTGAAAGCCGTTCAGGCCAGGCATGACAATATCCATCAAAACAAGATCCGGAAGCTCCTGACGAGCAACAGCGACACCATCAGCTCCGTTTTCTGCATTCAACACTTCGTGGCCGTTTTTCTCGAGCACCGCCCGGAAAGCCTCGGTTTCCGTTGGTGAGTCATCCACCACAAGAATGCGCGCCATGCTACTTACCCCTTACTTATTTCGCGTGCTGACGGATAGAACCGAGCAGCTCTTCTTTACTGAATGGTTTGGTCAGGTATTCATCAGACCCGACGATGCGACCTTTGGCTTTATCAAACAGGCCGTCTTTGCTCGACAACATGATGACCGGGGTAGACTTGAACTTGGAATTATTTTTAATCAGGGCACAGGTCTGATAGCCGTCCAGGCGCGGCATCATGATATCGACGAAAATAATATCCGGGTCGGTATCGGCGATTTTAGCCAGGGCATCGAAACCGTCTGTGGCAGTGATCACTTCACAACCAACTTTTTTCAGCAGGGTTTCGGCAGTACGACGAATCGTCTTACTGTCGTCAATCACCATGACCTTTACATCTTGAAAATTATCGTCCATACGACAGGCCTTTCACCATCCAATTATCTGTTGTTGTTTTACTCTGATTGGCCAGAGAGTTCTGTGACTCAACCCTCAGACCGGCAAGAGCCCCCGACTGTCCTTTAGAAAGAATACAGAAAATCAGTCGTTTCCCCGGGGCCACCGGGACGCTTCGCTTTTGTATCACACTCCGCCCGGCCAGGCTAGAGAGCATACCGGGAACCCTGCCTGATGCAACAGACTGTCGCTGACAAAGGTCAGACAAAACGCTGAAAAAGCCAAATAGGATACGTTACAATCCGACGATTAATTATTCCCGCCAGAATGGCGGCTGACCACGCAGCGGAGACGCAATGACTATCAGACTTGGCGTAATCATGGATCCCATTCAGGAGATCCACTTCAAGAAAGACACTTCACTTGCGTTGTTAAATGCAGCACAGGAGCGCGGCTGCGAACTCTGGTATATGGAGCAGCCTGACCTCTCCATACAGAAAGGCCGCTCCTACGGTCGCATGGCACCGTTGAAGGTTGCTATGAATCCGGAGCACTGGGCCGACCTTGGTGAGTTCGAAGATCGCCCACTGGCCGAGCTCGACATCATTATCATGCGCAAAGACCCGCCCTTTGATAGCGAGTTCATCTACAGCACCTATATTCTGGAGCGCGCAGAGGAAGAAGGCGTATTGGTCGCCAACCGCCCTCAGAGCCTGCGGGACTGCAACGAGAAAGTATTTGCGACAGCCTTCCCTGAGTTAATGTCGCCAACTATTGTTGCGCGCCGCGCAGACCTGCTTAAAGCATTCCACAAAGAACATGAAGACGTCATATTCAAGCCTCTCGATGGCATGGGCGGCTCTTCCATTTTCCGCCTGAAAAAAGATGACCCCAACGTCAGCGTAATTATTGAGACGCTGACTGCGCATGGCACCCAACAGATCATGGCTCAGAAATTCATCCCTGAAATCACCTCAGGAGACAAGCGCATCCTGATGATTAACGGCGAGCCGGTTCCTTACAGTCTTGCGCGTATTCCGGCCCAGGGAGAAACCCGTGGTAATCTGGCTGCCGGTGGCCGTGGTGTAACACAAGAGCTCTCGGAGGATGATCGTCGCATTGCCAGCATCGTTGGTCCAGAGCTTAAAAAACGCGGCTTGTATTTTGTTGGCCTCGACGTCATTGGTAACTGCTTAACAGAAATTAACGTCACCAGCCCCACCTGTGTTCGCGAGATTTCACGCGACAGCGGCATCGACGTCGCCGGACAACTGATCGATACACTACTGGAAATCCGCCGTTCCAGTGTGGACAATTCCTGAAGGTGAGAGCAGACTTGCGCGCACAAAGACGGAGACCCTGACAGACCATGAGTGCCCAGACCGTATCAAGCAACGACCGCATGATGTTCGCGATATTTGTCGCGCTCATGGTGCACGCCATGCTTGTACTGGGCATCAGCTTCAGTGCCGAAGAAAGTCCGGCCTTCAGCTCCACACTGGACGTGACACTCGCGGGCTACCGCAGTGAAGAAGCCCCAGAGGATGCCGACTTCCTGGCGCAGGAAAATCAGCAGGGCAGCGGCACTCTGGACGAAGCTGAAATGCAGACCACGGATGTCGAGGCCGATTTCCACGCCAACGATATCCGCGAGAATGTTCGTGAAGAGCAGATGCCAACGGCACCGCGTGTCCAGGACAGTTTGCACACCCAGGTTGTCTCCACGACACGTAGCCCCAAGAAACAACAACAGCAAGTTGAAGAGCAACAGACGCCTGCTCCGGATATTCCAGACGGGCCCCAGCAAAGCTTGTTCGAACGCAGCCTGGAAATCGCCAGCCTGCAGGCAAAACTGGATACCGAGCGACAGCTCTATGCACGTATGCCACGGATTCACCGTTTGACCGCAGCTTCGACAATGAAAGCCGCAGACGCTTACTACGTAAACCTGTGGCGTCAGAAAATCGAGCGAATGGGCGCTATCAACTACCCTCAGGAAGCTGAAAACTGCTACGACAATTGCCGCTTGCGGATTTTGGTATCCATCAATCCTGATGGCAGTATTCACGAGCTTGCAGTGCTGGAGTCTTCAGGACGCAGAGTGCTCGATGAAGCCGCTACCCGCATTGTGCGACTTGCTGCTCCGTTCGCCCCGTTCACCAATGAAATGCGACGCGAGATGGATCGCCTTGAAATCATCCGTACCTGGCAGTTCACCGGCGATCGCTACCTGTCGGGGTCAAACTGATGCTTGAACTGAACAGCCTTCGCAACCACCTGTTAATAGCCATGCCGGGGCTTGAAGGCTCCTGGTTTGGTGGCACGGTGACCTATCTGTGCGAACACAACGCCGACGGCGCCATGGGCCTTGTGCTCAACAAACCCTCCAGCATTGAGTTCAGTGATATCTGTGAACAGCTGGACATTGATCGCCGTAGCCATATCGCGCCCACCATTCTTCAGGGCGGGCCAGTCAGTCCGGAGCAAGGATTTATCCTGCACGAAGAAACCGGGGACTGGGGCGCTACCATGAATATCACAGAGCGAACGCACCTCACCTCGTCGCAGGATATTCTGCGCGCGATTGCTCAAGGCACGGGCCCGCAGAATTATAGTCTTGGCCTTGGTTATGCTGGGTGGAGTGCCGGTCAGTTAGACGAAGAACTGCGTGAGAATGCCTGGCTCACCCTGGAAGCCACCCCCGACCTCCTGTTCCGTCTCGATCAGCGCGATTTATACGACGTCGCACTCAGCAAGCTGGGCGTCAGCGCCGAATTTCTCAGTGACGAGTCGGGCCATGCCTGATTCTCCTCAGATTCCTGATCGCATCACTTCCGTCATGGGGTTCGATTTCGGCACTCGCCGCATCGGCATTGCCATCGGCCAGCGCCTGACCGACAGTGCCAATGCGCTCGAACCCATCAAAGCAAAAGACGGAGTGCCCGACTGGGACGCGCTGGAACGCATCATTAATGAATGGCAACCTGACGCCTTTGTCACTGGCCTGCCACTGAATATGGACGGCACCCCTTCAGAAATGAGTCGAAGAGCGGCAAAATTTTCCCGCCGTCTGGAAGGGCGTTTCCATCGCCCTTCGTACACTCAGGACGAGCGCCTGACCAGTTACGAAGCAAAAGGTATGGTCATCGAAGAATCCGGACACCAGAACTTCGGTGATTACTCGGTAGACGGCCTTGCTGCCTGCCTGATTCTGGAAAGCTGGATGTCAGAACACCCGAAAGCAGGAGAGCAATGATGAATCTGCCGGATATAGAACAAATCACTCAGGACCTTGCTGAGCAGCTCACTGAGCTAATGACCGAACGCCAACTCGATAATCCGTTACTGGTTGGCATCCGAACAGGTGGTGTCTGGGTAGCCGAGCGCCTCAACGACACGCTGAAATGTAGCGACGATGTCGCCTCGCTCGACATCAGCTTCTACCGTGATGACTTCACCCGCCACGGCCTGCACCCGAAAGTTCAGGGGTCAGAGCTGCCGGATTCGATTGAAGACCGACACATCATCCTTATCGACGATGTCATTATGAGCGGCCGCACCATACGCGCAGCCATGAATGAGCTTTTTGATTATGGCCGCCCAGCCAGTATTACCCTGGTATGCCTGCTGGATATTGGCCGACGCGAATTACCGATTCAGCCAGATCTCTGCGGAGCAACTCTGGCATTAAACGATGGCCAGCTGGTCAAGCTGACCGGCCCGCGCCCCTTAGTTCTGACTCTGGCCTGAACAGGAACACCACATGACTGATCCCAACACAGTCCAGCTCACCGAAGACGGACGCCTGAAGCACTTTCTGACGACCGAAGGCCTGAGCCGCGAGCTACTCACAGAAATACTGGATACCGCCGATTCCTTTATCAGTACGCAGGAACGTGCCGTAAAAACCGTTCCATTGCTCCGCGGTAAAACCGTGGTGAATCTGTTTTTCGAAAACAGTACCCGGACCCGTTCAACGTTTGAACTGGCAGCAAAACGTCTGTCCGCCGATATCCTTAATCTGGATATCGCACGCTCGGCGACTTCCAAGGGTGAAACCTTGATGGACACCCTCTGGAACCTCGAGGCTATGTACAGCGACATGTTCGTCGTTCGTCACTCCGACTCAGGGGCTGCGCATTTTATTGCCGAACAGGTAACGCCAAACGTCGCCATTATCAATGCCGGTGACGGCCGCCACGCGCACCCGACTCAGGCCATGCTTGATATGCTCACCATCCGCCGCCACAAAGGCGATATCGAGGGCAAAATCGTCGCCATCGTCGGTGATATTCTGCACTCCCGGGTTGCACGCTCGCAGATTCATGCGCTGCGCACATTAGGGGCTGCAGAGGTCAGGGTCATTGGTCCGGGAACACTTCTGCCGTCGGATATCGAAAGCATGGGCTCTGTTCCTTATTACGACATGAGAGCCGGCCTTGCCGACTGCGACGTTGTGATCATGCTGCGCTTGCAGAAAGAACGTATGCAGAACGCACTCCTGCCATCAGAAGGTGAGTTTTTCAAACTCTACGGTCTGACGAAAGAAAAACTGGCATTTGCCAAGCCGGATGCCATCGTCATGCACCCGGGCCCGATCAACCGCGGTGTTGAAATTGAATCCGCCGTCGCCGACGGCAACCAGTCCGTCATCCTGAATCAGGTCAGCTACGGCATTGCCGTTCGTATGGCCGTGATGGCGATGGCCATGAGTGGCCAGCAAACACCCGTGAACAGTGAGGAGCCTGCCTGATGAGATATCTGCATATTGCGAATGCGCGGGTAATCAATCCTCAGACCCAGACAGATGAGATCACCGATGTCTTTGTCGCTGATGGCCGCATTGCGACACTTGGTCGTAGACCCGATGCCGGTGAAATTGAACACACGATCGATGCCACGGGTCAGTGGTTAATGCCCGGTCTGATTGATCTTGGCGGTCACTTACCAGAACCTGGTTACAGTCAGAAAGGCAGCATTGCCAGCGAAACAGAAGCGGCCGCCCGCGGTGGCTTCACTCATATCTGCAGCTTGCCGGATACTAAACCCGTCGCGGACACCTCCGCGGTGGTCAAACTGATTCTGGAAAAAGCCAGCAAAGCCGGTTTCAGCCGCGTACTGCCACTGGGCGCTATGACACAGGATCTGGCCGGCGAGCAACTGGCCAGTATGTACACATTGTCAGAAGCTGGCGCGGTCGCCATGAGTAACGCCCGCCGCCCGGTCAAAAACAGTTACGTGCTGCGCCGCCTGATGGAATACGCAGCAACGTACGATATTCCCCTTTTCCTCAATGCTAATGATCTCAGCCTGTCCGATGGCGGCTGCATGCATGAAGGTCCTGTGGCGACCCGTATGGGCTTGCCGGGGATACCTGAAACGGCAGAAACCATCGCCCTCGCGCAGATTCTCCTCCTGGTAGAGCAGACCGGTGTACGCGCTCATATCAGCCAGATTACCTGCCGCCGCAGTGTTAGCATGCTGCAGCAGGCACTGGAAAACGGTTTGCGCGTTACCGCAGACACACCACTAGCTAACCTGCTCTACACCCACGAAGCGGTCACAGGCTACGACAGTTTGTACAATGTACAGCCACCGTTACGCAGTGAACGTGACCGTGAGGCATTGGTACAGGCCGTAGCGCGTGGTGAACTGGCCATTAGCTCAAACCATAGCCCTCATGAAATTGCTGCTAAGAAAGCGCCATTTTCAGATGCTGAGCCGGGCATGAGCCAGTATGACGCCTTCCTGCCACAAGCGATGACGCTGGTCGCTCGCGATGAGTTAACGATTGAACAGCTCGTGCGCGCTCTGTCGCTAACACCGGCCAATGTTCTCGGGCTGTCACAATCCCTGACGGAAGGAGCGGATTTTAATGCCGTCCTGTACGACCCGCGAGACGAGTACACACTCACTGCGTCAGAAATTGCCTCCGGGGGCCACAACCACCCACTGCTGAACCGAACTGTCTCGGGTAAAGTCGCACAGGTGTTTCTGGAGGGCTGCCGGATCAGCTGATTCTGACAGAAACGGTAAAACGGCGAAAAACGCCGGGGCATCTATACTGAAACACACACCCACTTTGTGCAGTAAGTGATGAACCCGGCCAACTCTATTCCGGACCAGAGCACTCTGAATCGCTGGCGTCAGAACTTTCTCGACCTCAACGCTCAGAAGCTGGCGTCCGCGCGAGAACAACTCTCTCCCCGACAGCAGGCCGTGCTGGATGTTCTGCCGCTTCTGTTGCACTGCAACGGTTCCCGCTTACCCGGCTATGTCGCGCCTCACACTCCGTGCGGAATCACAGGGTACACTCCGACACTTGAGCACCATTCAGCATTGCACCAGTTTGCCCGTGGTGCTCAGATCCCCAGAGACCCGGGGCAACGCTGCATTGAAGGCGTCTTCCTCATGGGTAGCCTTGGCAGTGTTGCCCAGAGCCGCAACAGCGACCTTGATGTGTGGTTATGCCACGACGAATTGATGACAGATCATCAGGTCAGCGCTCTTCAGGAAAAGTGCACACGCATTGAAAAGTGGGCCGACTCACAAGGCACGGAAGTCCACTTCTTTCTGATGAACCTTAAAGACTTCCGCGACGGTCAGAGCCAGTCGGCCGATGGCGAGGACTGCGGCAGCAGCCAACACCTGCTATTGTTGGATGAATTCTACCGCAGCGCCCTGTGGCTCGCAGGAAAAACCCCGCGCTGGTGGTTAACGCCCGAAGCACTGGAATATCAGGCCGACAGCTACTGGGCGAAACTTACAGAAAACCATCTCATCGATGTCGCCGACTGGCTGGACGTCGGCAGCCTGCCAACCATCCCTGCGGGTGAGTTCGTTGGCGCCGGACTATGGCAGCTCAACAAAGGCCTCACCAACCCGTATAAGTCACTACTAAAACTCCTGCTCAACCGGGAATATGCCTCTGCATACCCGGACATCCGGCCTCTGGCCTGGGATTTCCGCAAACAGGTTCAGGAAGGGAACGCCGACCTCTTAAATACCGACCCCTACCTTCTTATGCTGCACCGGCTTGAGTCTCACCTGAGCGAAGATGAGGGCGATCTGCGTGATCTTATGCGCAGGGCTTTCTACTTCAAATCAGGCGTTCAATTGACGCGACTGATCGGTAACCAGCGCCAACAGCGCCGGGTAAAAGCGCTTGAAGAGCAGATCAAAGAGTGGGGATGGACCTACACCTATCTGGATGAGCTGGACAGTCGCCAAAGCTGGCCAGCACGTAAGGTCATGAATGAGCGCAATGCACTGGTGACCCAGATGCTGAACAGCTACCGGGCGCTCGCGACCTTCTCGCAGGAACACGCTCAATCCCTGCACATTAAAGAACGCGACCTCAGAGTGCTCGGCAATCAGCTATTTGCTGCGTTCAGGGCCGAGCCGGGGAAGATCATCGACATCAACCCCAAAATCCGCAGCGACATGGAAGAGGAAAAGCTCACCCTCAATCTCAAAGAAGGCATCTGGCAACTGATACCGGGCAGCTGGCGTCCGGGAGACGACAGTGCCGTACTGATGCAAACGCCTTCAATCATAGAGGCCCTGGTATTTGCCCGGCGTAACGGCATGCTCACCAGTCACTCCCATGTCGCACTGTATCCGGCGCATAACCCAGTGACGCAATATGAGCTCAGATCTCTGCTGCAGGACATTATGGAGATCCCCTTGCCGGGCAAAAAGAGCATCGACTTCACCAGTGACCAGACGCCTCTGCGCTGGCATTTGTTCGTCAATCCGGGCGTTAATCCTCAGCAATCACTGTCACGGCGAGGCATGCAGAAAATAAGCAACCGTGACGATGCTCTGGGCTTCAGCTCGAGTCGCGAGAATCTGGTGCAGTCGGTTGAACTTCTCACCATCACCAGCTGGGGAGAATGGCAGGTCAGTTACTACTCTGGCGCTGATACCGTGCACGAGGCAATGCTGCAGGTACTCAATTTCCGCAGTAAAGCGGATACCCAGGCCTGGCCAGAATGGCACATTCATTGTCATTGTCAGGTGCGTTCGGTTGCGATTCAGAAGCGCCTGGAGAAATTGCTGAGTGATCTGATTGATCACCTGTCACAGACTAAACCTGCGCCTTATCTGCTCCAGACAGGGGACAGCTTCCATCTCATTGAATACCGCCGCAGAGAGGTCGTCAGTCACCACGCTGAGAATCTCAAAGCGCTGATAAAGCTCCTCGCTCGTCCGCGCCCCCGCTTCCGCCGATGGCACCTCGACAGTCATGCGCTGCCCAGCAGCCCGCTGCGTCTGATTCTGGAACAGGGCGAAGGCGACCAATGGCACGTCTGGTACTGGCGCCAGAAAGGTAAAGTTTTCCTCTATGTGATGGACCAGTACGGCTCTCTGCATTATCAGGAGCAAAGTGGCTCGGATATTCGTTCAACCCTGGTGCCTTTACTGAGATTCATCCGTCGACTGAATCAACGCTGGGCTGATGAGTTGCAACAAGAGCGCTGGCCCCTGTATCTGAGCGAACTGCTGCTCGATGGCGAAACCCTGTCTTTCAGTGCGGAACGTCGCCGTATCCCCGTAGAAGCCCGTGAGCCTGCAACCATTGAAGTCAGCGCTCAATCGCGCACCAAATCGGCTCTGGAAATATCCATCAATGGCGTCACGCTGTCACAAGCCACGTCAGGCACTCAGTTATTGCTGGAGGCACGGCAAGCGGTCATTGCTGCACGTGCCCACGACCATGCACAACCTGTCTGGTTAAGCGATATAACTATCGATGACAACCGCCACCTGACCCGCCATCTGCAATTCAGGCAACGGCTGGAGCACCTGTTAAACCATCCGTCATCCGCCCCCTCTTCCCCGGCCCGCAAAGGACGCGCTCAGGCGCAGACATAGCACACCATTGCCCGTATAATGCGTGGCATTCTGTGGGAGGTAGCTATGAACCTGAAAACCATCGCCTGTGTGTCTCTGATATTGCTGTTCGCAATTGGCATCAGTGCCTGTGGTCAGAAAGGTCCGCTCTATCTTCCAGACTCCGAACAAGAACAAGAGCAGTAAGCCCATGTCAGCATTTTCATACCAGAACGGCAGCCTGCATGCCGAAAACGTCTCTCTGGCCGCACTGGCTAAAGAACACGGCACGCCTCTGTACGTCTACTCGCGCAGTGCCTTCGAACAAGCCTACCTTGCCTATACTGATGCTCTGGGTGAGTGGCCTCATCTGGTATGCTTCGCGGTCAAAACAAACTCTAATCTGGGGGTTCTGAACACACTGGCACGACTGGGCGCTGGTTTTGATATCGTCAGCATCGGTGAACTGGAGCGCGTTATCGCGGCTGGCGGTGATCCTTCGAAAGTGGTTTTCTCCGGTGTTGGCAAACAAGCCCATGAAATGCAGCGTGCGCTCGAAGTGGGCGTTCACTGTTTTAACGTTGAGTCTGAAGCCGAGCTTGAGCGCCTGAGCGCCGTAGCATCAGAACTGGGAAAAACAGCACCGGTATCCCTGCGTGTGAATCCTGATGTTGATGCACAGACTCACCCATACATTTCTACCGGCCTGAAAGACAACAAGTTCGGTATCGATATTAACGACGCCGTACGCATTTACGAAAAAGCCGCAGGCCTCCCGGGCCTGGACGTAAAGGGCGTCGATTGCCATATCGGCAGCCAGCTCACTGAAATTGATCCCTTCCTTGATGCACTCGACCGCGTTCTTGCACTGGTCGACGAACTCAGCGGGCGTGGCATCACCATCGAACACCTCGACCTTGGTGGTGGTCTCGGCGTGCGTTATCAGGATGAACAGCCTGCTACTCCGGCAGAGTACATTGCCGCGGTAAAAGAGCGTCTGGGCGATCGCACCTTCAAACTGATTTTTGAGCCGGGCCGTTCTATTGCCGCGAACGCCGGGGTCTTCCTGACTCAGGTCGAGTTCCTGAAGCTCAACGAGCACAAGAACTTCGCCATCATCGACGGCGCAATGAACGACCTGATCCGTCCTGCCCTCTACAGCGCATGGCAGGCCATTGTTCCGGTATCCGAGACTTCCGCTGAGCCAGAGCGCACCTACGACCTCGTCGGCCCTGTCTGCGAAACCGGAGATTTTCTGGGCAAAGATCGTCCATTGAAAATTGCTGCCGGAGACCTGCTCGCGGTAATGTCGGCAGGTGCTTACGGGTTTGTCATGGCATCAAACTACAATAGCCGTGGCCGTGCCGCCGAGATTATGGTCGACGGCGATAAAGCATTTGTCGTCCGTGAACGCGAAACCGTCGCGTCATTGTTTGCTGGCGAAAGCTGCTTACCCGATTAATATCAGCCCGGATAAAGAGACAGTATATGTGGCTTAAATTCAGCAAGATGCATGGTATCGGTAACGACTTCGTTGTCGTTGATCTGATTACGCAGAGTGCGAACATTCGCCCGGAGCGTGTTGCCGAACTGTCGGACCGTAACTTTGGTATCGGCTTCGACCAGCTGCTGGTCGTTGAAAAGCCAACCCGTCCGGATGTCGATTTCCAATACCGGATTTTCAATGCCGACGGCAGTGAAGTTGAAAACTGTGGCAACGGTGCACGTTGTTTTGCCCGTTTCGTCTACGACCAGAACCTGACAGGAAAACGCGACATTCGTGTTGAGACAGCCAGCGGTATCATGGAACTGCACCTGACCGACGACCGACAGGTCATGGTCGACATGGGCAAACCTGAGCTGACCCCGGAGAAAATCCCGTTTATTGCCGATGGTTTTGCTACCGAGTACACCATTGATGTGCCTGACGTCGGTATTATCAACCTGGGGGCAGTCTCTATGGGGAACCCACATGCGGTGATCCGCGTCGACGACGTCGATACTGCTCCGGTCGAAACCTGGGGCCCGGCGGTGGAGTCATGTAAAGAATTCCCGAACCGCGTCAATGTCGGTTTTATGCAAATTGTGAATCCACATCATATTCGCCTGCGGGTGTTCGAACGCGGCTCAGGTGAAACCCTGGCGTGTGGTACCGGTGCCTGCGCCGCGGTAGTTTCAGGCCAGCTTCGCGGCTGGTTGAATCAGGGCGTCAAAGTCAGCCTGCCGGGCGGTGACCTGTTCATCGACTGGGACGGCGAAGGCGCAGTGAAAATGACAGGCCCGGCTGAACGGGTGTTCGAAGGTAAAGTAAACCTCTGACCTCTAAGGAACAGACAGACATGAGCCAGACCCCGCGACTGACCGAAGCCGACGTAATCGCATATATGGAAGATCATCCCGACTTCTTTATCGGGAAGGACGACCTGCTCGCAGGTATGCGGATTCCACACAATAGCGGTCCGGCCACCAGCCTTGTTGAACGTCAGCTTGCCGTGCACCGTGAACGCAACGTTGAACTGAGACAGCGCCTGTCTGACCTGCTTGAAAACGCCCGCCGTAACGACCAGCTGTTCGAAAAGAGCAAACGGCTGGTACTGGCGCTGGTAGAGGCCACGACCTGGGTAGACGTTCAGGCTGCTCTGGATGACTCTCTGCGTAAAGATTTTTCGGTCGATGCCTGGGCCATGCTGCACTTTACCGAACGTCAGCTTGAGCCACCGTTGATTGCGATTCACAGCAGTGAAGTACAACGCTCAGTGCACCGCCTGTTTAAAGGCCACAGAGCCATTTGCGGTCAACTGCCCGAGGCCGATATTGCTCAACTTCTGGGCGTCGATGAATCCGCCTGCCGCTCTGTCGCTGCAGCGCATATCCGCGGCAAAGACAACCTCGGCATACTGACGGTCGCCAGTGAAGATCCGGGTTACTATCGTAGCTCTGTGGACACCCTGTTCCTCGACTTCATTGCCGACGTGCTGGCGCTGCGACTACCGCAGATTCCGGTCAGCTGAGCATGACCTTTGGGCTCATCACTTTCGACCTGGATCACACACTCTGGGACCCGACCAATGCACTGATCGCAGCAGAACGCGCAATGTTCAACTGGATCAGTGAGCACTCTCCAGTGACCGCTGAATTTTATCCGCCGGAAAAATTTCACGCCTACAAGAAAGATCTGGCGGCAGCCTATCCTGAGCTGACGGGCAAAGTCTCCGAGTTTCGCTTTCAGTTACTGCGCCGCATCTTCCTGCAGTCCGGCCACGACTCTGATAGCGCCCGGCGCATGGCGCAGGATGCCTTTGCAGCCTTCTATCAGGCGCGCAGCACCGACTTAATACTGTTTGAAAGTGTTACTGAAGTAATGGCAGAGCTGAAAGCGTCCTACCCTCTGATTGCCTTGACGAACGGCAATGCTGATCTTGATATCGCTGGGCATACCCATCTCTTTGATCGTCACCTGAAAGCCGATGACTACGAAGCCAAGCCATCACCGGAAATGTTCGAGGCTGCACTTGAGCACGCAGGCGTTGAGTCTCAACAGGCACTGCACATTGGTGATCACCCGGAGCAGGACGTCGCGGCAGCGCAGGCCGTAGGTATGAAGACTCTCTGGTTTCATGATAAGCAGACTGACTGGCCGTTAGCGGATTGTCAGCCCGATGGAGAATTCAGTCACTGGTCGCAACTGGTTCAAGCGATAAAGGCTCTGGAAGGTAGTTGACCGTCAGTTCGCTGATGTAACCACCACTGCGGACCTTGCGCCCATCCGGCTCGCCTATGCCCGCTTCAATACGGGTGACGGAAATATCCTCAGGTACATCCTCAGCCAACCTGCCGAAATCCTGCTTCAGGTCACGCACGACAGAATACCAGCGACGTGGCGCTTGCTGAGCACCGCTGACTACCCAGACGAATTCATTCTCTTCGATTATTTCACGATGTGTCGTGCGCTCCGCAGGGTTCCACACATAATGCAGGCGATAGGTCTGATCGGCTTCTGTGCTTGAGAAGTCCACTGTCACGCGCATCAGCGCCGCACTTGTTTCTTCATCAAACTGATCCAGTGACCACTGCCAGCTTAGCTGAGGCCTCGCCCCTTCACTGACAAACGGGCGACTTAACAGAGCACGCCCCATCCGGCTTTCCAGACGTACGATTTCGCCCTTAATAACGTCATAGTGAGGCTCGATAGAGCAATGGCGGCAGTCTTTGTTCCAATCGTCGATGGATTTTGCGGAAAGCAGTACATCAGCAGACGTGGTGTTGCTGTATAGCCACAGAGCGGCGAATACGAACAGGGCCAGTGCAGCGGGTAAGGCGTGTAAACGGCGGCGGTATTTTCTGGAATGGCTGGTCATGTTTCTGCATCCTTGCGAATCAACTTGCCTGCCTATTTTAGCACTTGCTCAGAAAACGACCAGTCACATAAAAAGAATTATCCGTTCTATGCGACTGGCATGACAGACTCATAGCAAACGAGTCGATTCAGATGGGACGGCTACCGTAGTTGGTCTGAGGCTTACGTGGAGGATCACCCATCACGTCCGAAGCGACTTCCTGAATTCGGCCGCCACGTGCCAGGAAGGCTTCGACATCTGACGCCATAGCCTCACGGAGCGCTTCGCGAGCAGCCTGAGAGCCATACTCAATATCATCATCTGAGGCGGCGGCCTCTTTTGTTCCGGTTTCCTGCTCGCCAGATTCCTCGTGCGAATCCTGTTCGTTAAACTCATCTTCGTGCAGATCGTCATCATGTGCCATAAGACATCCCTCTTTCAGCGGTATTCATTTGATGGGAATACTTATAGACAAGACGGACGCCGCTTCCAGCAACGCTAACCATTGGTAACAAAAAAAACATCAAAGCCGGATTTCAGTCACTGCCAGAGAATCCTGGGTGCAATATTCCCGACGAACAGGCTTTCAGCAATCACACTTTCTGATAAGAACAGCAGACATAAAAAAACCCGCCGAAGCGGGTTTCTCTTGAAACAGACTATGACGGTTAACGTCCAGCCATGTACTTGATCGCGTTCAGGATTTCATCATCAGAACAGGTCGCGCAGTTACCTTTTGGAGGCATAGCGTTAATACCCTTGATGGCATTCTGGAGTGTTTCATCCATCCCCTTCGCCAGACGATCATCCCATGCAGCGGTATCGCCTTTCTTAGGTGCGCCCAGTACACCAGCACCGTGACATGCAGTACAGGCAGTGTTGTAAACTTCTTCACCCGTGCGAGGTTCACCAGCAACCACTGCAACGCCACCACATTCAGCGCCTACACATACCTCACCGACCGGAGCGATGCGCTCGCGGATTTTCTCAATCTGAGCGTCGCTCTCGGCGTATGCCTGAGCCATGACCAGAGTGGCGGCCGCCAGAATCAATGCTTTCAGTTGCTTCACGAAGATGTCCTCATCCAGTGCCAATCAGGCTTGTCGTAATTTTAGTGCACGCATTATAGCTACAAATCGTCCGGGTTTGAACGACTGGACATGATTCAGCGCAAGTATTCTGCCTCAGAGGCTCTCTGAAGGCTGTTATTTTCGTGATTCTTATACCAAACCTTACGCCCGCCCGTTCCCACATCATGCCCCGTGAGATAGAGTAAGCCTGAGACAGGTAAGGACTCTGACCATGAAAAACCCTCTATTGATTCTGCTGTTGCTGGCACCACTGACAGCCTGCACGCTTAAGGTAGCCGCCCCGGAAAAGCCGATTACCATCAATCTTAACGTCAAAATTGAGCACGAAGTCCGGGTAAAGGTCGAAAAGGACCTCGAGCAACTGTTTGAATCCGAAGACGATCTGTTCTGAACAAGGAGAAGACGATGAAACTCAGCAAAATGACAACCTTCGTCGCTGGCCTGTTGTTCAGTGTTGCTGCACTGGCCCTGGAACTGGACGATGCGAAAAACATGGGCCTTGTCGGTGAACAACCCAATGGTTACCTCGGCCTCATCAGTGCAAACAGCCCCGAAGCGGCCGCTCTGGTGGTCGATATCAACGCCAAGCGTAAAGCCCGCTATCAGGAAATCGCGAACAAGCAGAACACGCAACTGGTCAACATCGAGCGGATTGCAGGTGAAAAACTGATTGAAAAAGCTCAGGGCAGCGGCGAATTTTACATGGACGGTTCAGGTCAGTGGCAGCGATAACGCCCTGACCTGAACATACGGAGAACGGACAATGACAACAACAGGCATCATTCTACTGGCAGTAATCGCCGGACTTATTCTTTTACTGGTCAGTGTGTACAACAAACTGGTCGCTCTTAAAAACCGGTTTCAGAACAGCTTCGCTCAGATCGATGTGCAATTAAAACGCCGCTACGACCTGATTCCTAACCTGGTTGAAACAGCGAAAGAGTATATCCGTCACGAGCGGGATACTCTGGAAGCCGTGATCAGCGCTCGCAACGAAGCCGCCGCCGGCCTAAAGGCAATTGGTGGCAACCCTGCAAACAGTGGTGGCATGGCTCAGTTAATGGGGGCTGAAGGCGCACTGGCTGGGGCACTCGGCCGCCTGAATGTCGTGATGGAAGCTTACCCAGAGCTGAAGGCAAACGAGAATATGATGCAGCTCACCGAAGAACTGAGCAGTACCGAAAACCGCATTGCCTTCGCCCGTCAGGCTTATAACGACTCTGTCATGGACTACAACACCTACCGCCAGAGTTTCCCTGCTATCGTACTGGCCGGCGCTTTCGGACACAGAGAAGACGCCACCCTGCTGGAATTTGAAAATCGCAAAGTTCTCGAAGACGCACCCAAGATCAGTTTCTGAGACCCGCTGTAACGTATGAACTTCTTTCGCCATCAGGAAGAGGCGCGCCGTAACACCGGGCGCCTCATTCTGTTGTTCAGCCTCGCCGTCATCGCCGTTGTCCTGACGGTTAACCTGCTGTTTATTGCCGGTATTCATTTTGCGACCTATTCAGAGGGCCAGGGCTCACGGGTCTTTGAGATTTATGATGCTGAGCATTGGGCAGTGGTGAGCTTCACGACGATGGCTGTGATCCTGATTTCGAGCTTTTTCAGGCAGCTATCGCTGAGCAAAGGAAGTGATGTGGCAGATTCTCTGGGTGCCACACTTCTGGACCCCGGCAGTCGCGAAGCAGATGAAAGGCGACTACTGAATGTCGTTGAAGAGATGGCCATCGCCTCGGGGATGCCAGTTCCGGATGTTTACGTCATGGAAGACTCCGGCATTAACGCCTTTGCCGCAGGCTACCAGCCCAGTGATGCCGTTATTGGTGTCACACGAGGCGCAATATCGGCACTCACACGTGACCAGCTTCAGGGGGTTATCGCCCACGAATTCAGTCATATTTTTAACGGTGATATGCGCATGAACATGCGCCTTACCGGCATCATCTATGGCATCGTGTTTATCGGTGAGATCGGCCGCATGATTGTCCGCGGCTCACACAACCGCGGTTTTACGACACGTCGCACAGACCCACGGGCTGCCGCCTTCGGCTTTGCACTGATGGCGATTGGCTACGGCGGCGAATTTTTCGGCCGCATGATCAAGTCGGCGGTCAGTCGCCAGCGTGAGTTTCTTGCGGATGCATCCGCTGTGCAGTTTACCCGTAACCCGGATGGTATCAGTGGCGCTCTCAAAGTCATCGGCTACGGCGCGGGTTCCCGCGTTGGTTCACCGTCGGCGCTGGAGGTATCGCACTTCTTTTTTGGTCCGGTCATGCGCTTTCGCCGCACCATGTTTGCAACGCACCCGCCGCTGGATGAACGCATTCAGAAGATTCAGCCGGGCTGGGACGGGCATTATCTGAAGCCACGAATGCAGCATATCGAAGTTCGTGACTTCACCTACAACGACAGCGATGCCATCAGCGGCTTCTCTACCGGACATGGCGAGACACCTGAAAACGTCGATAGTACAGATACTGCAGTGGCTCACGCTGATACCGGATATGAAGCGATACCTTACGAAGCACGCGGTGAAGAATTCCTCAGAAGTGAAATCGCGATCATTAACGCGATGTCAGCAGAGGCTCTGGTGTTTGCGCTGCTGATGAGTGGCTCGACCGAAGATACGGCGCGTAAGCAGCAGAATATGATTCAGCAAAGGCATGGCAATGACACCTTCCGCGAAGCCCTGCGCTACCTTAATGAAGCCAGACGCTCAGACAAAGAGGTGCGCCTTGAGCTGGTCGAGCGGGCAATGCCGGCACTGCGTCGTATGTCCCTCAAGCAGTACCGCACGATGAATCAGACCCTGGTCAGCATGATTCAGTTGGATAACAAGATCGACCTGTTCGAGTGGTGTCTGTACCGGCTGATTCTGCAATACCTCGGACGCCACTTCGGTACCCTCCCGGCTTTCCGTCAGAAGCGTAAGTCTGCCCACGCACTCGCCGATGATATTGCCGTTGTACTGGCGTACGTCGCCCACGCCGGAACGAAAAACTATCAGGCTGCGGTACTTGCGTTCGAAGCGGGACTTACGTCAGAGCAACTACTGATGCGGGACTGCAACCCGGAACACGCACCACACAAAAGCCTGAAACCGCTCAATAAAGCATTGAGCGCTCTGATCGCAAGCGCACCGGAAGTTCGGGAGCGGGTTATGCGTGCCATTTCCGTGTGTGTGCATCATGACGGCAAAATCACGATGGAAGAGCGCGATATGATACGCACCCTGGGCGCTATTCTGGAAACTCCGCTCGGTATGTTCGAGAACCCGGCTGAGCTGATCGACTGAGCTGATGTTCTCAAGTCAGAGACCTCCAGCTCAGGCTTCCCGCAATACGGTCAGCGGCGGAACCCGACTGACTCTGCGCAGCATCAAGCTGCCCGGAATCGCCAACCCAAGCGCCGTTGCCGGCGGCAACCAGAGCCATGCCCAACCAAGGCTGCTGTACTGGATATCCAGCAATCCGATATACAAACCCGCAGTCACTAACTCCGCACCGATTAAGGCCAACACGGCTGACAGCACACCCAGGAGTGCGAACTCAACCCACTGTGCCTGGCGCAGCTGTTTCCGCGCTGCACCTAAAGTACGCAACACAGCCCCTTCAGTCAGTCGCTCGCGTGTCGATGTCAGCAATACAGATAACATCACCAGAACAGCGCCCAGCAATACAAACACCAGGATTAACTCGACTGCAGTCGTCAGTCGTTGCAGCAAGGTCTGCACCTGCGAAAGAATCGCGCGGGTATCAATAAAGGTAATGCCCGGGTATTTCCGGATCAGAGAAACCAGTGCGCCTTCATTCTCATCAGCAAGGTGGAAGCTGGTCATGTAGCCCATAGGTAACTCTTCCGTCAGGTCAGGCGAAAGCATCATGAAAAAGTTCGGTGTCATGGCCGTCCAGTCGAGACGCCGGAGACTGGTAATTTCGGCATCAAGGTCGACGCCAGCCGCACGGAAAGTCAGTACATCCCCTAAGCCCAGCCCCAGGCGCTCGGCCAGCTCGTGTTCAACAGAGACCTGCCCCGGGCCTGCGGCAGTCTGTGCCCAGTCACCCCCGACGACTTCGTTGTTGTCAGGCAGAGTTTCAGCCGTGGATGTAATCAGGTCACGGTTGATGGAGCGATCTTCGGCAATCTCCATCTCACTGACCGGGGTACCGTTCACCTGTACCAGGCGCATGGGAATCATAGGGTACAAAGCCTGCGTCTCAATACTGTGATTCACCAGTGACTCAGAGAATGCATCGCGCTCGAAAGGCTGGATGTTCAGGGCAAAAATGTTCGGCGCATTATCAGGCATACTGCGTTGCCAGTCGGCCAGAAGGTCCGTGCGCAACATACCGATAATCAACATCACCATCAGGGTCATCGCGAACGCCAGTAGCTGCCCTGCCGTTGCTGTGTGGCTGCGGCTCAGATGCTGCCAGGCAAATCTGAGGCTGAGCGGTAGCTTTCGGTTCCGCAACAGGCGTCCGGCAAGCCTCAGGCCACCTCGCAATAACAGAAGTAAAATCAGTAAAGTCGCAGCGCCACCTATCATCAGGCCGCTACTGAGCATGACATCCTGCGTCAGAAGAGAAAGCAGAATTGTCAGAGAACCCAGTGCCAACGCATAAATAAGCCAGCCCTTAAGTGGCACTGGTACAAGATCCCGTCGCAGCACCCGGAGCGGACTGATCGAAGACAAAGGCAACAGATGCGGTACGCCAAAACCAAAGAGGCCCAATAAACCGGCACTGAGTCCAAGCGCCCACGCACTCGGAGTTGCTGGGGGCAAGCCTTCGGGTATCAGGCCAGCCAGTATCTGCAATAACCCTAACTGCAAGATGTAAGCGAAAAAGGCACCCAGCACAGTCGCTGTGCCCCCGAGTATCAGAAGCTGGGCAAGAAAAATGCGAAGCACTGAGGCCCGCGGCAGGCCAAAGGTTCGCATCAAAGCACTGATATCAAAGTGACGCTCAGCATAACGGCGAGCACTGACCGCAACCGCAACACACGAGAGAACGACGGCGAGAATGGCCGCGAGACCAAGATACCGGCGCGCGCGATCGAGAGAAGCCGACATCTGCCGGTTTCCATCACCCAGAGATTCAAAAGACTGGTTGGCTTTCAGCTCGACCGAACTCTGAAACTGCTCCAACAGACCGCCATCACCGCTCAGCATCAGCCGGTAGCGCACGCGACTGCCGGGCCCCAGCATCGGGCTGCCTTCCAACTCACTCCAGTGCACCATGATGCGTGGCGACAAGGTGTAAAAGTTACCTCCCCGGTCACTCTCCTTCTCAATCAGGCCAGTGATCCGGTAAGTTTTGCCCCCCAGATCTGCTTCATCGCCCAGGCCGATATTCAACAACGACAGCAGGCGTGCCTCCACCCAGGCCTCTCCCGGCTCTGGGCCAGACGACCGTTGCGATGCGACTTCATCATCGACGCCCCGGACCAGAAGCTCGCCTCGCAGGGGATAGCCATCATCGACCGCCTTTACCGCCGATAACGTCATCTGTTCACCGGCAACAACGACACTGGGGAACGTCAGGGCACGGGCTCGCTCCAGGCCCAGCTCATCGGCTTCCACCAGCCAGTCCTCTTCGAGCGGTGTGGTCGAACGAACCCGGAGGTCCGCACCGAGCATGTCATTGGCACTGGCCTGCATGGCCAGATCCAGTCGTTGACTGAATATGGCAATCGCCGTGGTGACTGTCACAGCCAGTACCAGCGCCAGAAATATCAGCGTGAGCTCGCCACTACGCAACTCACGGCTCATCAACCTTAATGCCAGCCGAAGCTCTGTAAATCTGCCTGCTGTATTCGTCATCAGGCAATTTCCTCCAACACACCGTCCGTCATTTTCAGGCGCCGGTCACAGCGCTGCGCCAGACGGTCGTCGTGTGTAACAAGCACCAGAGTGGTGGAAGATTCTTCATTTAGCCGGAATAAAAGGGACTCAACCTGTTCGCCCGTCGCACGGTCCAGGTTGCCAGTGGGCTCATCCGCGAACAGAATTTCGGGCTGCCCAGCGAAGGCACGGGCCAATGCCACACGCTGCTGCTCACCACCCGACAACTGGCTTGGATAATGCGCAAGCCGATCAGCCAACCCCACGGAATGAAGCAGTCCGGTTGCTTCTTTATCAGCATTTTTCTTGCCGACGATCTCAAGCGGCAGCATCACATTCTCAAGCGCTGTCAGCCCCTGAAGCAGATGAAAATTCTGGAATACAAAAGCAACACCTCCGGCGCGAATGGCCGCCCGCTGGTCTTCATCCAGCCCGCTCATGGGTTGCTCGAGCAGAGTGACTTCCCCTTCTGAAGGCAAATCGAGGCCCGCAAGAATCCCCAGTAATGTCGACTTACCACTGCCTGATGCACCGATAATGGCCACACTTTCTCCACGCTTGATATGCAACGAAACACCCTTCAGGATGGTCAGAGGTTCTTCGCCACTGCGAACTGTTTTCACCAAGTGATCGGCACTGAGAGAGGTAATATCTGTGTTGTCCGGCATACCGAAGCGTTTCCTGAAAGTTAAATCGTTAATGTCAGTGTTTATCACTCTGGCGATGTTCGTCTGTTCTGTCGTGCAGGCAGAAGAACAGACGCAGCAACCACCAAAGCTGCTGATTGTTGGCGACAGTATCAGTGCGGGGTTTGGCGTCCCGGTAGAAAAACAATGGCCTCTGCTATTAGAGCAGAAACTGCAGAACCAGTTTCCGCAACTCACTGTTGTCGTTGCTGCAATAAGCGGCGATACCACCTCTGGCGGTCGCAGCCGCTTACCCGCCTTATTAGAGCGCCATCAACCCGACGTCACTCTGCTTGCACTCGGCGGTAATGACGCATTGAGAGGCACACCACTCTCGCTGGTCAGAAATAATCTGACGGCCATGATTGAGGCCACACAGGAATCGGGCTCGGAGGTTATTCTGGCTGGCATGCAGATCCCGCCTAATTATGGTCCAGCATACACAGAGGGCTTCAGAACTCTGTATATAGAACTGTCAGGAAGTTACAACACAGGTCTGGTGCCCTTTCTTCTGGAAGGCGTGGCGACAGTGGATGGCATGATGCAGGACGATGGCATTCATCCCACAACAGAGGCGCAACCGGCACTGGCCGATAATGTCGCGCCCGAAGTGATTAAGCTGATTACTCCTCAGGCAACGCCTGCGGAGTAATAACAAGCTCGCTCGTATCCACACCCAATGTCTCCAGCTCGCCAAGAATCATTGCGTATGTGTTCTCGCTCATCTCCGGCGAACGACTCAGTATAAAGAGGGTGTATTCAAACGGATCAGTGACCGCCACATACTCGTAACCTACCTCATCCAGAACAACAATCAGATAGTTCGGGTATGGCAGGTCTGGCGCTCCGGGAAACACAACTTTGAGCTTGGAATTCGTCTCTTCATCCCAGATGGTTGCGTTACCTGTGATTTGATTCAGTTCGCCGTCGAGAGTGTCCTGATATCCCTTGTTCAGCACTTCAACAGAACCATCCTCGAGCAGAGTATATTCAGCCGTTACCCCAACCAACCCCTCATTAAACGAAACCTCATTGGCAGCGATCTGGTACCAGAGGCCCATGTAGCGAGGGATATCAACAAAAGGAACGGTCTCAACAATGCGGCAGGCTGACAGAGATACAGCCGTCAGAGTGAGCAGAATCAGACGGGTAAGACGTTGCATGGTTATCTCCATATCTATCGTATAATTTATATATACAAAAACTATACACAAACAATACAAAAGACAAGACACACTTCAGGTCAGCTCACCTCAAGAAATACCACGATCCCGGAGTGCCGCGATCGCCTGAGCACGATTTGCCACCTCGAGTTTACTGAACAGATTGGACGTATAGTTCTTCACTGTCCCAAGACTCAGGCAACACTGATCCGCTATTTGCTGATTCGTCATCCCCGCGACCAGACAGCGTGCCACCTCGAATTCCCGGACGCTCAGATCCCAGTCCTGAGGGTGGTGGTTCAACGCCGGAAATACCTGCTCACCAGCTGCCACGGCCTTAAGCGCGGAGACCAGTTCATTGATTTCCACACTCTTGGCCAGCCAGCCTGAGGCGCCATTACGACGGGCCTCACGACTTAGCGCCGCATCCGCGAAGGTCGAGAGAAAGACCACAGGAGTGCGGAGTGCTGGCTTCAGAGACTTGAGAGTTTCTATGCCGTCGTGACCAGGCATATGGAAATCGAGCAATACCAGATCACACCCGGCGGGATGCTCACCTAACCAGTCCGTCAGTGCCTGCCCTGACTCAAGAGTGGCCACAACCTTGAATGCACCCGACATCTCCAGCAGGGTTGCTACGCCCTGCTGCACCAGAGCCTGATCATCAACCAGAACGAGTTTCATCATACGCTGGTCTCCGGCAACCTGATGTTCCAGGTCAGTTGATTCTGGTCTGACATTTCTACCAAAAAGCAGCCATCCATCGCGGCTATTCGCTCTTCCACGCCTGTAAGTCCGTTTCCGTAGCTGAACTCACCGGTGTACTCACCCATGTACTCAGCCAGATCTGTCAGTTTCAGTTCGACAGATCCATTACTGTAGTGACTGCGGATTTCAACCTCCCGCCCCTCAGAGTGCTTCATGACGTTGGTCAGAAACTCACGCACCACTGACAGCAGAGTTTCACAACACTTGGGATCGGAGATTTTCACCTTCTCATCCCACAGTGTCGTGACTTGCAGCGTTGTTGCCTGATCTACAAGATCGGTTAAAGCGTCATAGAAATGAGCGGAAGGTACCTGACGTAACCCCGATACAATGTCATCAAGAACCGCGAACATCTTCCTGCTGGCATCCCGCGAGCGCTCCAGAGGCGCAACGATATCATCAGACAACTCTAATCGACTGGCCTGCTGCTCCAGAATCTGAAGGTTCATATGCAGAGTCGCGAGCTCGTGCCCCATATTATCGTGCAGGTTGTGACGGATATTGCGCCTTTCCAGCATCCGTTCGGATTCGGCAATCTGGGCCTGCGCCATGCGCAACTCATCACCCATAACCCGCAAGCGCCTGACCTCACTGATCTCGACCACAATACTCAGGCCGAAACTCCACAAGACCAGCTGCATGAGCATGCACAAACAAAAAATAAGCAATTGATCCTGCGGGAACTGTATCGCAAACAACACGGCCACCAGCATATTAAAGCTGAGTGAATATTTGGGTGAAAAACGGACAACCAGAGACGCCGAGTTCACGACCATCAACACCGCGTAGGGCGCACTCCCGGAAGGTACATCAGCAACGCCTATCAGAAGAATGGAGCACAGGTGTGACCCCACCAGAAACAGCCAGAACCGCCAGTCTCGGTTATCAACACGCCAGGCGAGGTTGTTCATCAGCAACTCCCGGGTGCCCAGAAATGCCAGAGCACAGAAGCAGAAAACGCTGGTTGCCATGAGTGAAATAGCCAGCAGTCGCTGTTCAGGAGGACACACCGACAGAATAATATAGGCAGCGATTGCCCAGGCAATGATGCCCAGCGTAATAATAATGCCTGCGCGCAGAATATAGGGTATCCGCAATGGCAGAGTGACGGAGTCCATGTGAGAAGTACCAGTTATTATCGTTATGGCGCTCAGAGTATTTCATCCTCTCTGGGTCAGCAAACGAGGAGGACCAGAAACCATGCGGTCAGTGATTAAGCATTTGCTAATAAGTGCGAATAAAGTACCACTTTTGTGATCAATTTCCTTGCCAACTGCCTGCCAAGTGTATGAATGGCGCGTTGCCGTTGTAGCTTTGAATTGCAAGCTTAGGTAAAGTTCGGTGGCAATCGATTGGGGGATTGATTATGAAACATTCAGTACTTAGCGCAGCCATTCTGGCCGCGACATCTGCGTCAGTTATGGCTCAGGACTTACCTTACTACTTCACCGTGGGCGCCGCGCACACAGAGAATGAGATCAGTGTTGATCACTTCGGTGATCACATGAAGCACAGTTACACTAACGAACTCTCTCTGGGTTACATGCTCAAAGACAGCCTTGCGCTTGAGGGTAGCTTTGTTATCCCATCCATTATCCAGGACGACTCGCGCGCAGATATCGAGCAGTTCCGCTTCAGCAGCCTGTACTTCCTGTCTGACGACGCTCTTAAGCCTTATCTGACCGCAGGTCTGGGCTTTGAAGAAATGCGCACCGACGGCGGCAGTGCTTCAAATGCTCTGGCATCTCTGGGCGCCGGTGTGCAGTACGACTCTTCTGAGCGTATCTTTGCCCGCGCTGAAATTCGTTATGACGACATGATTAACGAATATCCAGAACACATGAACTATGTCATCGAAGTGGGCTACCGTTTTGGTTCTGCAGCCACCGCGGCAGCATCTGCTGCGGCCGCAGGCAGCACAGTGGCCAGTAACAACATGACTGACGACAGCCAGCTGACCGCTGAGGAAGTCAATGAACTGCCAGCTACCGCGGCAGGCATCCCGGCAAAATCAGCTTTCGAAGACAGCGATAGCGACGGCGTTGCTGACAGCGTTGACCAGTGTGCAGATACTGGCAAGGTTGCGATGGTTGGCAGCAATGGCTGCGACCTGATCAAAACTGTCGAAGCTCTGTTGCGCTTCCCACTGAACAAAGCGGGCATGCCAGGCAAAGCAACAGCTTACCTGGACCAGATTGCTGCTCAGGCGAAAGAAGATAAAGATCTGAAGATCATCGTTGAAGGTCACGCCGATGAAACCGGCACTGATGACTTCAACCAGTTTATCTCTATGGAGCGTGCAAAAACCATCGGTAACTACCTGGTGGCGCGTGGCGTCAGCAAAGATGCGATTGAACTGAAAGCGATGAGTGATTCTCAGCCGATCGCTGATAACACTACAGAAGAAGGTCGCCAACTCAACCGTCGCGTTGAACTGACCGTCGAATAACGGTTCGCCGTAGATTATCAGGGAGGCTCATGCCTCCCTTTTTTGTTCTGTGCCTTGTTAGTCTGCCCTGTGAGCTCAGGACTTAGGCATAAAACGCTGCAGGTGGAACATACCGAATATAAACACCTGAATAGCGTCCAGTCGCACGTTGGTGCTCTTCTTGCGAAAAGCCACCCAGAATAGAAGTACCTCAAGTACGTGAATACCCGCGACGATCAGACCAATGGTCGGCAGGTAACCGAGTAAGCCTTCCCAGCCCTGCACCCAGGCAGTAATCGCCAGTACCCAGAATAAGAATGTTGCTGCTTTCATAGCTACTGTATTCATTTGTTGCTCCCGCAAAGTCTCAGTTAACTCCTGACCAGAAGCCAGAAAAGTATGATGACGCAGATTGCCTGATGCCATTTCAGTTGCACAGGTGCGGTTGTGCCAGCTTGCATTGCCAATGAAAGCAGACATTCGTACTCCGGCTGGTTAGAATGTCGGTCCAGATTGGGAGGTAGGCATGTCCGACAATAAAACAACTCATTTCGGCTACGAGACCGTTTCGGTCGACGAAAAAGCTGGAAAAGTGGCTGATGTATTTCATTCTGTCGCTGCGAAATACGATGTAATGAACGACCTGATGTCATTCGGCGTCCACCGCCTCTGGAAACGCATCACCATCGATATGAGTGGTGCCCGCCCGGGCAATCAGATTCTCGACCTCGCCGGTGGCACCGGTGACCTGACGCGTAAGTTTTCACGCATCGTCGGCCCTCAGGGCAAGGTTGTACTCGCTGATATCAACTCGTCCATGCTGAACGTCGGTCGCGACCGCCTGACCGATCAGGGGTATGTGGGTAATATCGAATATGTTCAGGCAAACGCGGAGTGTCTGCCGTTTGAAGACAACAGCTTTGATGTTATCACCATGGCCTTCGGCCTGCGTAACGTTACCGACAAAGACAAAGCACTGCGCTCCATGGCACGTGTACTTAAGCCAGGTGGCCGTCTTCTTATCCTCGAATTTTCCAAGCCGACGAACCCGGTCATGAGCAAAGCCTACGACCTGTATTCGTTCAGCGCTCTACCATTTATGGGCAAGCTTGTTGCGAACGACTCTGAAAGTTACAAGTATCTGGCTGAGTCTATTCGTATGCATCCGGATCAGGAAACACTGAAAGGTATGATGGAAGACGCAGGCCTTGTCCGCTGCAGCTATAACAATATGACCAGCGGTGTTGTTGCTCTGCACCGGGGAATAAAACCCTGATGCTATCGGCGGTATTCAGTCAGGCGATGTGCCTGCCCGTTGAAGGGCTTATTAATCGTGCGCTTCGCCAGGACGCGGCAACACTCGGGCGCCTGGCTCGTCAGGAAGGGCGCATGGCAGCCGTCGATATTGAGGGGCTTGGTCGCTTTAATATTCGCCTGCTGCGCGATGGCATTGCTCTGAGTATGACGCCCGACTCAGACACAGAGGTGGTATTAAGTGGCAAGCTGGCGGATTTTCTTGAACTGGCCCGTGCGGACGATAAAGCGCATGAGCTGATCAACAGCGATATCGATATGGATGGCGACACCGAACTGGCACTCTATCTGACCCGTACCGTACAGGCGTTAGACATTGATTGGGAAGCTGCCATACAGCCGCTGACCGGAGGCCTGCTCGCTCATCAGATCGGCAAGGGGCTACGCAGCCTCAGTCGCTGGAGCCGTGACACCGGGTCAACCTACCGTACCGCCGCGAAAGAATACCTTGAAGACGAGCTACAGGCGGTAACCCCCTCGGCCATGCTCGATGACTTTGCAACACAGACAGATGATCTGCGCCTGATGATGGATCGTGTAGAAGCCCGGATTGCCGGTCTGGAAAACAAGAAAAAGACTGAGGACTGAGCGTGGGTAACCTCTGGCGACTCTGGAAAATACTCTTCATATTTACCCGCTACCGGCTGGATGCTCTTGTTCCAACCGACCAGCTACCACTTAAAATCCGCATTCTGCTGTGGCTGGCCCCATGGCGCCTGAGTCCGGTGCCGAGCAAGCTCAGCCGCGGCGCACGCTTGCGCCTTGCACTGGAAGCTTTGGGCCCTATTTTTGTTAAATTCGGCCAGATTTTATCCACACGCCCGGATCTGATACCCGAAGACATTGTCGCAGAACTTAAAAATCTGCAGGACAATGTAGCCCCCTTTCCGACCGAGACCGCACTCAAACTGATCGAAGAACAACTCGGGCAACCCATCAGCGAGATGTTCGCCGAGTTTTCCGAAAAGCCGCTCGCGGCCGCTTCCATTGCACAAGTGTATGCCGCACGCCTCTTTGGCGAGAATTCAGAAGCCGGTAAAGAAGTCGTGGTTAAGGTCGTCCGTCCGGGTATCGAGGACACCATTGAACGCGACCTGCAGTTGCTGGAGTTTATGGCTGTACTGCTGGTTAAGTACTCCGCTGAAGGCCGTCGTTTAAAGCCTGTTGAAGTCGTTGAAGACTACCGCCACACCATTTACGGTGAACTGAACCTCCAGATTGAGGCGTCTAACGCAACTCAGTTACGTCGTAATTTCTCAGAATCCGAACTACTGTACATGCCAGAGGTTTACTGGGAATACACGCGCAATAAAGTGATGGTCAGCGAGCGCATCTACGGTATTCCTGTGGCTAACATCGACGAGCTGTATGCCCAGAACACCAATATGAAATTACTCGCCGAGCGCGGCGTAGAGATTTTCTTCACTCAGGTATTCCGCGACAGTTTCTTCCATGCCGACATGCATCCGGGCAATATTTTTGTTTCGCGCGAAAACCCATCAAGCCCACAATATATCGCCATCGACTGCGGTATCGTTGGCAGCCTCACCGACGAAGATCTGCACTATCTGGCGATGAACCTTATGGCCTTCTTTAACCAGGACTATCATCAGGTCGCACAACTGCACGTAGACTCTGGCTGGGTGCCGCCAACGACAAAAGTTCATGAGTTCGCCGCATCGATTCGCAGTGTCTGTGAGCCTATCTTCGAGAAGCCTCTGTCAGAAATTTCATTCGGGCAGGTACTGATTCAGCTGTTTGCGACCGCCAGACGCTTCAATATGGAAGTTCAGCCGCAGCTGGTACTCCTGCAGAAAACCCTGTTGAACATCGAAGGGCTGGGCCGACAGCTGTACCCGGACCTTGATCTATGGACAACCGCCAAACCTTACCTTGAACGCTGGATGCGTGAGCGCTTTGGTCCGAAAGCCGCCTGGAAAGAGTTCAAGCGTCAGCTACCCGGCTGGGTAGAAAAAGCGCCGCAGATCCCTAACCTGATGCACGGTGCCCTGACCCGCCTCAATCATCTCGATGAGAATCAGTTGAGAATGCAGGAGCAATTAGAGGTTCTGAACGCCGCGCTCGAAGCCCAGCGTTTACAAAAGCGCCACCAGACACTAGGGATCATGACTACCATTACTGGCGGCTTGCTGTGGTGGCAGTCTTACGCATTAGCACTGCCAGAAATTGCAGGATTAAGTATCGGCGCCGCCGGCCTGATATGGCTGGTACTGAAGAGCTGATACAGGAATCACGGGCGCAGATTTGGCATTAGGCACAGTCGGCGCTCTACGGTATCCTTCGCGTTTCAGAACAGATGAAACAGGGTTGAATGATGAACTGGCTTGATAAAGTGAAGTGGGATAACGATGGATTAGTACCGGCCATTGCCCAGGATCATGCCACCGGCCGTATCCTGATGATGGCCTGGATGAATCGTGAAGCCCTCGAACTGACCGCAAAAGAGCAGCGCGCGATTTATTACTCGCGCTCGCGTCAGAAGCTCTGGCGCAAAGGTGAATCATCTGGCCACGTACAGAAGCTTCACGAACTGCGCCTCGACTGTGACAGCGACGTTATCGTCATGCAGGTTGAGCAGATTGGCGGTATTGCCTGCCACACCGGACGTGAAAGCTGCTTTTACAAGGTGTACGAAAATAACGACTGGGTCGACGTAGATCCCGTCCTGAAAGACCCAAGTGACATATACTGAGATTCTTATGAGCGATATTCTTCAGCAGTTAGGTGATATTCTGGAAGAACGCAAAGGTGCAGAGGCTGACTCCTCTTATGTCGCCAGCCTGTACCACAAAGGCCTGAACAAAATTCTGGAAAAGGTGGGTGAAGAAGCCACCGAAACCATACTGGCAGCAAAAGATGCTGAGACCAGTGGTGACAATAAAGAGGTCATTTACGAAACGGCCGACCTTTGGTTCCATAGCCTGGTCGCACTGGCGAAACTGGGCGAGCGCCCTGAAGCGGTCATTAACGAACTGGCGCGCCGGTTCAACATGTCAGGCTTAGAAGAAAAAGCCTCTCGTACAAAGAAATAACGGAGAATAACTATGCTTGGCGGTATCAGTATCTGGCAACTCCTGATCATTCTGGCGATCGTCATTATGATTTTCGGCACTAAGAAGCTACGTAATATGGGCGGCGACCTGGGTGGCGCGGTCCGTGGTTTCAAGAACGCAATGAATGAAAAGCCTGACGAAAAAGACGTGTCCGAGGACGATAAAAAGCCGGAATCGCTGACCAGCCAGTCAGCTGAGAAAGCTCCGGAAAAAGACGCAGAATTCAGCAAGACCAAGGATCAGGATAAAGCCTGATGTTTGATATGGGCTTCATGGAGCTGATGGTCATCGGCGTCCTTGCATTGCTGGTACTCGGCCCGGAGCGGCTGCCGAAAGCAGCCCGCACGATGGGGCTGATTATTGGTCGTGTGCGTCGCTCGGTCAGCAACTTTCAGGAAGATCTGGAAAGGCAAGCCCGCACCGAAGAGCTGAAAGCCAAACTTCGTGATCCAGCGGCAACCTTTCTTGATGAAGACATTCTGAATCCAGCGTCCATGAGAAAGCCTAACGTGACTCAGGAAACATCGCAGGAAAAAGAGCCTGCATCGACTGAGAGCACGCCTGAACAGCTGACTGACCAGGCGGCCGAAAAAACACCTGAGCTTTCGAAGAAGCCATCTGAAGAAAAACCTCAATGACCGATCAAGAACAGCCTCTTATTGCCCATCTGGTTGAGCTGCGCAACCGCCTGCTGCGTGCGGTGCTCCTCGTTCTGGTGATTTTTGCGGGCTTGTTCTATTTCGCCAACGATCTCTACCTGATCCTGGTTGAGCCGCTGTCGGTACTGATGCCGGTCGAAGGCCAGATGATCGCCACGGGTGTTGCATCGCCCTTTCTGGTACCTTTCAAGCTGACCTTTGTACTGGCCGTTCTGGCTGCAGTGCCCTTTATACTGCACCAGATATGGGCTTTTATTTCGCCGGGCCTGTACCAGCATGAGAAAAAGTTCGCTATTCCTCTCCTGCTGTCGAGTATTCTGCTTTTCTACGCAGGCATTGCCTTTGCGTATTTTGTGGTACTGCCACTGGTGTTTGGCTTTTTCACCGGCATTGGGCCGGAGGGTATTTCATTCATGCCCGACATCAGCAATATTCTCGACTTCTCGCTGAAGATTTTTTTCGCCTTTGGGATCGCCTTTGAGATTCCGGTCGCCACCTTTCTGATGGTGCTCAGCGGCATGACTACTGTGGAGTCTCTCAGTGGTAAACGGCCTTATATTTTTCTTGGCTGTTTCGTCGTAGGGATGCTGGTAACACCACCGGATGTTATTTCACAGACTATTCTGGCACTGCCGATGTATCTGCTATTCGAGGCGGGAGTTCTTGCTTCACGCTTAATCCGCACACAAGAAACAGAAGCTTCTGAGGCCGATTAAAAGCGACCTTTTTAGCGGCTCAGCAGCAAAGCTAACGCTAACACGACAGGCGTCAGCAGTGTCGCCATCACATTCATACCCAAGGCATCTGGTGCCGCTGCAATATTCTCACGTTCCTGATTCAGAGCTGTCAGCGTCTTCAGCGTAAGCGCCCATGGAATGAGTGCCAGCAAGACCCATTGTGGCCACACACCTGACATAGCCGCCATCACAATTAATCCGGCGACTGAAAAGGTCATGATATTAAAGGCCCGAATTCCCGCAGAAACGCCATACCGAATCAACAAATGCTCTCGACCATGTGCTTTATCGGCTTCGATATCAGGAAACTGATTTGCCAGCAGCAAATTATTTACCATCAGAAAGACGACCGCCGCGCCAAAAGCCACGCAAACCGGCTGCTCAAGTCCTGCGACAATAGCCGTCCCTACCACCATCAGAACGCCAAACCCCAGCCCTGGAGCAAACAAACAAAGGTAGGGTAAACGATTAATGACCGAGGTATAAAACCACACCAGAAGCACCCCTATGCCGCCCAACAGCCACAAGGCGGGGTACGCTAATGACAGATAAACACCGATGATTACAACGCACAACAATGACAGGACAGCTCCGGCCAGTACCCAACCTGCCGCCTGCGGATGTTCGGGCAAACCTCCGCTTCCGCCGCTGAACGGCGTGCGGTCGGTGACAAGATCAAGGCCGCTTTTAAAGTCCTGATATTCATTGAGCATATTGACAGATATATGCGCGAGCAAAGCACCAAGTACAACCCAGATCAGATCAGGATTTAATTGAGGAGAGTATCCTGAGGCAGCAAACCCCATCAGCAGGCAAACGGGGGTCAGGATCAGAAAAGGGGGGCGGGTCGTTTTAAGTGTCGTTGTAAAAGTTGATGCATCCATGCCGCTGTCTCTGTGCTTTACCGCATCGGTGGCAAATCCGATATCAGGCTACTCTCAGTCAAAGCAGGGCTGTCTACCAGGGTTTCGGTGTGACACTGCCAACCTGCATTTCTGCGACGCTGCACAATCTCCTGCGCTTTGCGCTCACAAAATCCTTCTGCTGTTTTTGCATTCCAGACCACCCGTTTTTCTTCCGGTGTCGTAAAATGCACTTCACACGGCAAGCTCCATCCTTGTGGATATACCACCTGAATAGCATGCCATACCTCTCCACTCTCGCAGACAGTACGTTCTTCTTCTGCCGCCATTGCGAATGACGTCAGAAAACATAAAGGGAGTATTCTTATTATGTTCATATTCTTCCCTGATTAACCTGCAGCGCTGACAGGGGCCAACTGATCCAGCAATTTCGCTAGCCGACGGGCAGCAAGATGCAGTCTCGACCGGACCCAATGACGATCAGCAGCGATATCATCGTCTTCGAAACGGGCGCCTTTCCTGTAATTCCGATAGATCTCCCGGGTCTTTTCCAGCGACTCATTGGCCCAGTCTTCCGGACTACCCTCGCGCAGAAATTCCACAGAAAAAGACGCGATAAGATTGCTGTCTTCCGTTAAAGTTCCCGACAGGCTAGGCACATCTCGATCCCAGAACGCATGGAGATTAGTGCGCTCGCCCCGATAATATATCCGCGTCTGATTGCCGCCACGGTCATCTGAATAGCTGACGTGCAATGGCTGATGTACGTCGCCGACAAAATGCCCGAGAAACGCCAATGCTTGCCAGTCGGTATCCGGAGCCCTCTGCAGACGCTTCTGCATTACGCGTATTTCCTCCGTTACACATCCCTTGCCCGGGCAATGTGTACGATGCACAGAGGTATCCTTACGCGCAACGTTGATGTAGTGCCACACCGACGTGTGCTTATAGTCGTCTATCTTTCTTACCCGGTCAGGCCAGCCGCACAATTGCGCGAATGAACGAGCCTCCCGCGACTGCCAAACCAACCCGGAAATCATTTTCTGTGTTTCAGGCGCCGCATACTGATAAGCAAGATCGCACACCACCGCATGACTGGCATAACTGAACGCGTGCGCACCTGAGGCGAACACTGTCATGAACAAGACGGCGAATACTGCGCGCTGTATGCTGTTTATCTTCATAGGCCTATTCTGGGTCAGCTTAGCGTTATTGTGAACCGGGCATCATGGCACATTGAGCCAGAATGTCCTGCCACTTTGTAACATGTCTGCGGTGGGCATTGAGCATAGCGGCCCGCTCTTCCTCCAGAACATTTATGACATCCACCTGCCATTCATCGACAACACCGGTTGGGGCAAGAGAAGAAATGACACTCAGATAACCGATAAGCTCAGCACTGAAGCGGTCAGTTTTACTCAGATAGGGTTGAAGCACACCGGCGTAATACTTATGGAAGACATTCTGCAGAATCTCGGCCTGAGGAGTCCGGCGGCCCGCCGGACACAGCGGACGGTCGCCAAGGCGCTGCTCAAGAAGTCGTGCTCCCTTGATGCTCACATCCATAAGTGCTCGATTGGTTAAACGCCAGCGCCCGATGGCCGCTGTCGCTAACATCTGTTGCTGATGAGACTCCATCACTGCCGATTCGTATTTCCACTCGCCTGACTGCCACTGTTGTCCCTGCTGTACGACATACGCGAGAGCCTGGGTTGCCGCCAGTAATGTCGTCTGATCTTCCGCTGAGGATTCTGCCATCGGGATCAGTCCTTCTGACCGGGATAGAAAAGCCTGCCACTCCTCAGACGAGAGCCAGGCATTCCACCAATACGTCATTCTGGCATCGTATTTCTGCTGCAGAAGGCGACGTAACTTCTCAGCAAGCTCGGGATCATCCTCCCCCAGAACGTCGATGCACTCCGGCGCACTTAGCATCAGGTCACGTTGTAGATGAAGTCTCTGACTGGGCGCTGCCAGCTTACCGAGAGAGCTGTTGTTAGCCCCTAGAACACGTCCCAACTCACACGAGGAGAGTGAGAGAAAGTCGAGAAGATTAATGCTTAACTGGGGCTCGTTGACTGACAACTGGCGACGCCCGGGCAAGTCGACGAGCACTGCCTGAAGTGCCTCACCATCAGACTCGGGCGGTTCAACCTGTAGTGCACGACCGAGGCGCTCGAGATAATCATCAAGTGCGGCTTGCTCACCTGCTGAGCAGCCACAAAGCGCGACTGCAATAACCAGGGTGAGAACAAGACGCAGCGACTTCACCGGCGCTGCATCCAGTCCGGGCGTGGGATAAATGCCCGCTGCAGTGCAAGTACGTCGTCCCGATGATCTGGAGTAAGATAGGGACGTTCAAGACTGAACACCTGATAAATTCCGCCCTGCAACATATCCTGCGTGATCACACTCTCATCCCCCGACAACAGATTGCATTGCAGAAACGAAAACCATGAGGTGACGACAATCCAGGTATTCAACGCCAGATCCTGACAGTCCTGTTCATCAGCAGAGAGTATCCCCGCACCACTGAGCGCCAGAAAGATGTTCTCGATCTGCCTCAGACAGTGACTGAAAAAACCACGATAGCGCTCATGAAGCTCCGGGTCTGCGCTCAGCAGATGCTCCATATCCCGGTGCATAAAACGGTATGCCCAGAGCTCATTGAAGACGTCGGTCAGGTAACGCAGCTTATCCTGAGTTTCGATGACTCGCCCTTCCGGTAACGCCAGTATCTCCAGAACTCTCTGCTCGTAACGATCGAACAAATTGGCGATGATCGCCTGCTTGTTGCGAAAGTGATAATAGAGATTGCCCGGCGAAATCCCGAGCCGCGAGGCAATATGATTGGTTGTAACGGCCCGCTCACCATTCTCATTAAACATCTCTAAGGCCACATCAATGATGCGTTCGCGGGTGCCCATAACATCGCTCCAGAATAATCATGTCTCTACTTTAACCTGAGTAAAGGTATATACGGACAATCTTCTTGTCTACGCACGACACCTCTTGACGAATTAGAGTAATAACTCTAATAATAGAATCTGTTTATTTGTTAACCACCCGGAGGCACCCATGGTTGCCACAGTTTCTACCCTGCATTCGCCCGCTCAGGAAATTGAGCGCCTTCATGCCCTGCACCACCAGCAACTGGAGGCATTTCGCGCAGACCCTATGCCGGACGCCGCTGCGCGAATCGAAAAGTTACGGAAACTGAAAACAGCCCTGGTGCAACAGCAGGACTCTCTCGTCAAAGCAGTAAACGAAGACTTCAGCTGCCGCGCCGAGGGAGACACCCTGATTGCAGAAATCATGACGACCGTGCAGGCACTCAACTACATGGTTAAGAACGTCCGCAAGTGGATGCGCCCATCAGGTCGTCACGTCAATATGCTGTTCGCTCCGGCATCGAATGAAGTTGTTTATCAGCCTCTCGGTGTCATTGGCATCATAGTGCCCTGGAACTATCCGATTCAGCTGGCACTGGTACCGATTGCAACGGCACTCGCTGCCGGCAATCGTGCCATGGTCAAAATGTCCGAATTTACGCCCGCAACCAACCGCGCGCTAAAAGACATGCTGGCTTCGGTATTCGACGAAGATGAAGTGGCTATCATCGAGGGTGAAGTTGATGTTTCCAGCGCTTTTTCAGAGGTACCCTGGAACCACCTGATCTTCACTGGCTCCACCGCTGTCGGCAAACACGTCATGGCCGCCGCCGCTAAAAACCTGACCCCAGTGACGCTTGAACTGGGCGGAAAATCACCGGCTCTGATTGCCCCGGATGCCAACCTTGAGCACGCTGCTGAGCGCATCTGCTTCGGTAAGTCACTGAACGCTGGTCAGACCTGTATCGCACCGGATTATGTCCTGGTGCCTGAAGGGAAGGAAAAGGAGTTCATTGGTCGCTATCACCAGGCATTCACCAAAATGTATCCGACCATGAAAGATAATGATGACTACACAGCCATCATTAACGACCGTCAGTACCAGCGTCTGTTCTCCTGGTTGAAAGATGCCGACGAAAAAGGCGCCAAAATCACCCAGATAAACCCGCGCGATGAGAACTTTTCTGACTGTCGGAAAATGCCACCACACCTCATCGAAAACGGTACCGATGACATGACCGTCATGCAGGAAGAACTGTTCGGCCCCATCCTGCCGATCGTCACATACCGCAGTTTTGATGACGCTCTGGCCTACATCACTGACCGGGACAGACCTCTCGCGCTGTATCTGTTCAGTTATAATCGCGATACTGAAAAGAAAGTGCTTGAGCAGACCCACGCCGGTGGCGTTGCAGTCAATGACACCCTGATGCATATCGCGCAGGATGACATGCCTTTTGGAGGTATTGGCCCCTCAGGTATGGGCCATTACCATGGGAAGGAAGGCTTTGTGACGTTATCCAAAGCGAAAGCTGTACACCGCAAAGGGCGGATTAATAGCGGTAAAGTGATCTATCCGCCATATGGCACACGTCTGCACAATCTGGTTTATAAACTCTTCATCCGGTAAGGGGAAAAGAATGAAAACATCCCGCCGTGGATTTCTGCAGCTAGGTGCCATGGGCACCGCTGCACTGACAGTCGGTTCAGGAGCAGCCATGTTGACTGGCTGCTCGTCACAGCAGACTCCGGCAGAGGGGTTTAAGACACTGCGTGAAGTGGATGTCTATTTTCTTGGTGCTCTTGCACCCGCGGTACTGACCACCAAAGGCTACCCCGGTGCTCTCGGCAAAGACGCACGTCAGCGCCTGCTGGAGTCACTGGATACCCTGATGACGACCCTTCAGGGGCACGCTCTGAGTCAGTTACAGATGGCATTTGATCTCATGGGTTCACCGGTCACCCGTGTTGCCGTTGGTGCACCGCTGCATCCATGGCAGGAAGCCACCGTTGAAGAAGCCGAGGCATTCCTTGAAAGCTGGCGTGACTCCTGGCTGCCGATCAAACGCATGGGGTATCAGGGTCTGTGTAAGCTAATCACGATCTGCTGGTATTCGCAGCCAGAGAACTATGAAATCAGCGGCTATCCGGGGCCACCGGTGAAAGTGCCATATCCATACCCCGCCACTGGCGAATAACACGACAGAATCCGATAGAGAGAACACGATGAAACGTACACCACACATTCCAATGGTTGCGGGTATCCCTGATCCGATTCTGGAGGGTATCGCAGGCGGCTGGAAGGTTCAGGATGCAGCCGACGTTACCGATGGCGGCGTCATCAATGCAGATGTTGTCATTATTGGCACAGGTGCAGGCGGTGGCACTACCGCAGAAATTCTTGCCGAAGCTGGCCTCAATGTACTGATGCTGGAAGAAGGCCCGCTGAAAAGCACCAATGACTTTAAGATGGATGAGCGTGAGGCCTACCACGATCTCTATCAAGAAAGCGCCGGCCGTATGAGCAAGGACGGCTCAATGTCGATCCTTCAAGGTCGATGCGTCGGTGGCACAACAGTCATCAACTGGACTTCAAGCTTTCATACGCCAGAACAGACACTCGAACACTGGGCAAATGAATTCAAACTCGAAGGCGCCAGCAAAGAAGAGATGACGCCATGGTTTGAACGCATGGAAGAACGTCTGCAGATTGCGCCTTGGCCAGTACCCCCTAACCCGAACAACGCCGTTCTGAGCCGTGGTGCCGAAGCCCTGAATCTCGAATGGCACGTTATTCCGCGTAACGTTTCCGGGTGTTGGAACCTGGGTTACTGCGGTACTGGTTGCCCGACGAATGCAAAACAGTCCATGCTGGTTACCACCATTCCGGGGGCACTGAATAAACAATCTGGCCTTATTTATAACGCTCGTGCAGAGCGCCTGATCATTGAAGGCAAAAAAGTTCTGGGCGTTGAAGTGACGGCCCTGAACAGCGACTACAAACCGAACGGCAATACGTTTTCGGTGAAAGCACCTCACGTCGTGATGTCCTGTGGTGGTATCAACGGCCCTGCACTGCTGTTGCGTTCAGATGCTCCGGACCCGAAGAAGCGCGTTGGTAAGCGTACCTTCTTCCACCCGGTGGCCTTTAACTTCGCTCAGTTCGATGAGCTGATCGACCCGTATTACGGCGCACCACAGTCTATTTACAGTGACCATTACCAATGGCTGAATGTCACAGGTCCTGCAGGCTACAAGCTTGAGGCAACGCCTCTGCATCCCGGTCTGGCAGCGGTACTCTTCCTGGGGCACGGCGGTCGTCATTATGAAGACATGGGCAATCTGCCCAACACCAACCTGCTGCTGGCACTGATCCGTGACGGCTTCGATGAAGAGAGCCCCGGCGCAAGTATCGAACTGGCCAGCGATGGTTCGCCGATTGTGGATTACCCGGTTAACGATTACATCTGGGATGCATTCCAGCGTGCCATGATCTCAATGGCTGAAATTCAGTTTGCTGCGGGTGCGAAACGCGTTCGACCTTCGCATCTGGACGCCCCCTGGTACGAAACCGTTGAAGAAGCACGCGAAGGCATCAACAACCTGGACAATCGCTCAAACGCATTCACCGTAGGGAGTGCGCACGTTATGGGTGGTATGACCATGGGTGAAGACCTGGATAAGTGCGTCGTCGACAGTAACGGTAAATACCATTACCTCGACAACCTCTACGTGATTGATGGTTCAGTATTCCCGACCAGTATCGGTGCAAACCCACAGCTGTCGGTTTACGGCTTCGCCTGTAAGTTTGCTAACCAATTGGTTGAGAAAATCAAAGCCAGCGCATAAAGCAATCGTGCTGGTTTCTGATACTGAAAAGAGCGGCTCAGCCGCTCTTTTTCTTTCTTTAAATACCTTCCTTTCTGAGCAATTCACAAATACACGCTCTGAACGAACCTTATACGGACACCATGGTCTAGACTCAGAACATTCAACAAACTGAGTTGTAGTTATGTTTTCTCCTGAGAAATCGTATTTCTCAATCGCTCCGTGCTTTTCATTCACATGCTTTTCATTCAGGCGCTCTCGATTGAAGTACTTTGCTTTATTCACAGCGTTCCTGCTTGCTGCTCCCTGTGCAGTTGCGGTTGCTTCAAAGGAGCAACCTTCCAGTACCCAACCAGCTCCGCAAAGCGCCGATCAGGAAAGAACGGACCTCGAAACAACAGACACGGAAAAAACAGCGTCGCCTGCTCCTCAAGTGACAGGGTCTGTATCGACTGAACGTGATACGAAAGAGCCTGAAACCACCGAAGCCAAGCCGCCAGTAAGCCAACAAGACGTCGAAATAGCCCCGGTCGTCGAGAACCTGAGCCTTCTCAACGCCAGCATTCCCCCCGGACAGTTTCAGACACTGTACTGGAGCCCCGGACAGTCGTTTGCCAGTATCGACACCCCGGTGCCGGTGCTGGTTGCACACGGTAAAAATCCTGGGCCCAGGGTATGCCTGACCGCCGCGATACATGGCGATGAACTGAATGGCATCGAAATGGTGCGGCGTCTGATGTACCAGCTCGAACCGGTAAAAATGAACGGCACTGTCATTGGCGTTCCGATTGTTAATCTCGATGGTTTCCGACGCGCCAGCCGCTACCTGTCTGACCGTCGCGACCTGAACCGTTACTTTCCGGGCAGCGAAAGCGGTAGCGCAGCCTCGCGTATTGCCTATTCATTCTTCAATAAGATCATCCGCGGTAATTGCGACTTTCTCGTCGATCTTCATACAGGCTCTCTGAAGCGCACCAACCTTCCGCAGATCCGTGCCGACCTCAGCAATGAAACCGTCTTCGAATTCAGCCGCCATCTGGGCGGCATTACTGTGCTGCATGGTCGTGGCAGTGAAGGGACTCTGCGACGTGCCGCGACCGATCTCGGCATTCCTGCGATCACGCTGGAATCCGGTGGGCCAAACAGTCTGGATGAAAGCTCTGTCGACGGCGGTGTCAAAGCGCTTGAAACATTACTGCAGAATCTCGACATCCAGCCTACGGTGCGCTTCTGGGGAACGCCTCAGCCAGTTTTCTATCACTCTGAGTGGGTAAGATCCGATCAGGGCGGGATACTCATGTCTGATGTTGAACTGGGTGACACGGTTCGCGAGGGCGATATGCTGGGTCGTGTTGTTGATCCGGTATCCAATACTGGCAGCGATATCGTTTCTCCTCTGTCTGGAAAAATTATCGGCATGGCCTTCAATCAGGTCGTACAGACGGGTTTTGCTGCCTATCACATCGGCGAAGCCAAGACTCCGGAAGAGGCTAAAGAAGAAGCGCAGGAAGAACTTAAAGAAGAAAGTCAGAAATCAGGTTCGGTTCAGTCGTACCCCGACGACCCGGAAACAGCGCCCGCCCCGGAAGACACCGAAGCAAGCATGAAAAAAATCAGCGACTCTGAGGGCGGCTCTGAGAACGCTGAGTAATCAGTAATGTCGGAAATGAGGTGTCCAGCTGAGTATTTCATGCTGGTATGACGAGACTGTCATAAAGCGTCCTGCAATAGCTGTTACTATACCTGCATTGCAGATCTGGTACGCACAGCATGAATACTAAATATCTGGGCTGCGGCATTCTGACTTTACTAGTTGTATCCGCTTCGGCCTGTACCCCAGTACGCTTTAACGAGCGAGAGCGCCTGTCTCAGCCGGATATGGCGTTCGACAGCACGCCCCTGAAGAGCGAAATCGAAGCCGATGTATACAGTGCCCGCGAAGGCGCATCCGGTGTATTTACCGGCGGTGGTGGTGGAGGTTGCGGGTGTTACTGACACGTCTGATCACAGCAGTTCGCCCTGCTTATCTCCTGCGAATACTGACTATCGCTTATGCCATTACTGTAACGACAGCTGTTCAGGCGGCTGCCCCTACGACAGATGAACTCGACAGCATCTTTGCCGCCCGTGGGATTGTTTACCAGCAGGAAGATGATGGTGGTTCAGGGGGTAACCCGACCATCGAAGAAGATGCGACCATCTACGAAGGCATACTGCTGTTTCAGCAACGACTGAATGAAAATAACGCAGCAAGCTTTAAAGCCGTGGGCGATCTGGTCACCGCAGCCTCTTACGATGACGCCCGCGATAAAGCAGAAACCGTCTCAGGCGCCACCGGCTATAACCCCGGGCGCTTCAATCTTGAAGGGCGTTGGAAGTATCGCAGCAACAGCCGCACAGGTTTCACTCTCCATACCAGTTACGGTCAGGAATACGCTTACCGCAGCACCGGTTATGGATTTGGTATTTCTCAATCATTAAACGAAGAGTCGACCCAGCTGAGTGCAGACTTTCAGTTTTATGATGATACGGTTCGCATGATCCGCTACGACGGCAGCAAAGAAACCGACGAGCCGCGCGATACCGCCACCGGGGCCTTCAGCCTGACTCAGACGCTGTCACCGGTATCGCTGATGAACCTGTCCTGGGTCTACAGCCGCCAGCGCGGCATGTTAGCCACATCATTTAATTCCGTACTCTTCGATAACGGAGAGCGTGGCTTTGAAGTCCTTCCTGACGAACGCGTACGCAATACAGTGTCCGTTCGTTATAAGCACGCCATCGGTGACGACTCCGTACAACTGGGCCTCAGTCATTATCAGGACAGCTGGGAGCTGGATGCTCAGGCATTCGAAGCTCGCTATTTCTATCGATTGAATGACGGGCAACTAACACTGGAACCGAGCTATCGGTTTTACACGCAAACGGCCACAGAATATTTTTCCGAACAATTCCGTGCACCTCAGACTTACCAGACCAGTGACTCTGATCTTGGACATTTTGATGGCCACAGCGCGGGACTGGTTCTGTCCTACCGGAAAGCAGGCTGGTTCACCAAAGCACCATCAGATTACGATATCGGCTTTAATATGTATCGCCGTTCAGATGACCTGAATTTTTACTGGCTGACACTAGGTTGGTACACCGCATTATGAAATTAATTTCTTTATTCTTATTCGCTTTTTCAGCGCTATTATTTTCAATCGCATCGTTCGCTGAAAACTACACAACGCTGAATAACGACAACTACTCTATAGATTTTAATCAGCCCGAAAAACCAGTTGTGTTAATTGTTTGGGCGTCCTGGTGCGGCTACTGCATGGAAGAAATTCCACACTTAAAAAAGGAGTTAAAAGACCACCCGGAGTTTATCTGGCTCGGCCTTAACGTGAATAAAAATCCAGAAGATGGTCGCCAGGTAGAAGTAGAGCGCGCACTCCCTTGGCCATCCCTGAGTGACCCGGACCTGATCATCGGAGATCAGTTCAAAGTGCGGGGCACGCCGACTCTGATTGTGCTCAACAGCAAAGGAGATGCGGTGTATCGCGGTCGACGGACTGACGACGACTTTAAAGCCGCTCTCGATACTCTGTCGACAGAGCAATAGCCCTGTGACCTCTATACTCAGACTGCTCTGGGCCAAATGCATTTTACTGGCTGGCCTGAGCCTCTTTGTTAACCCGTTACATGCCGCTGAGCGCATCAGTGGTACTGCAGAGAGTCAGGCTACGCCTGCGGTCAACAGGTCCACCAGCCTGATGACCACCACGGTCGATTTTCAGATTCTTCTTACCAGCGATAGCCACTCCGCGAAGGCAGCCAATACGGCAATAGACAGCGCCATCGATGAAATCAAACGCGTCACGCAGGTATTCTCTGAATGGGAACCCAACAGCGAAATCAGTTCGGTAAATCAGGCAGCGGGCGAGAAAGCCGTTCCGGTGTCACCTGAAGTATTTCGTTTAATCAGCGAAGCTCTGCGCATATCAGAGCTTAGTAGCGGAAAGTTTGATATCACCTTTAAAAGCGCGGGCAAGCTCTGGGACTTTCGAAAAAAAACGATCCCTGAAGCGGCCGAATTAAAGCGCGCGGCCGCTTCCATTAATTATCAACACGTCGCCTTAGATGAAGAAAAACAGACTGTTTTTCTGACGAAGGCAGGAACCCAGATTGGCCTCGGAGGCATTGCTAAAGGCTATGCGATTGATCGCGCGGTGCAGGTTATCCGTAACGCCGGTTTCGAGGTGTTCTATATCAATGCGGGCGGTGATCTGTACGCCAGCTCGGGAGCCTCTATTAAAGACAATGCCAAGAACAGTGCCAAGCGCTGGAAAGTCGGCATACAACATCCAGACAACCCAGAAAGTCTGATCGCCGTGCTGCCGGTCGCCAACGGTGCCGTCGCAACCTCCGGGGACTACGAGCGCTACTTTGAGAAAAACGGCACTCGCTACCATCACATTATCGACCCGGATACTGGCTATCCTGCCAATCTGAGTCGTAGCGTCACCGTGCTGACCTCGCGAGCCTACCTCGCTGATGCATTGGCGACTGCCGTGTTTGTGCTGGGCCCCAAAAAGGGCGTTACGCTGATAGAGAATATGCCTGAGGCTGAGGTGCTGATCATCGACAAACACGGAGAGGTCGTCAGTACCCTGCCGCATATCTCTATGTAAAGTGTGACGTCTCCTGCCATTTGCCCAGACCCCACCCATCTATTACTATTCGCGCAGATATCACCCATAAGGCTGATTTTATGAATACAGTTGTATACCCGGGCACCTTTGATCCTATCACCAACGGCCACACCGATCTGATTGAACGTGCAGCGCGCATGTTTGATCACATTATCGTCGCCGTTGCAGCAAGCCCAAAGAAGCGCCCGCTGCTGGATCTCGAAACGCGCGTAGACCTGGCTCAGAGCGTACTGGGCCACCTGCATAACGTTGAAGTTGTCGGGTTCAGCAACCTGCTTGCAGACTTCGTCAAGGAAAAGCGCGGCAACATCATTCTGCGCGGCTTGCGTGCAGTTTCGGACTTCGAATACGAATTCCAGCTCGCCAACATGAATCGCGTACTGGCACCGAACGTCGAAAGCCTGTTTCTGACACCTGCAGAGCAATATTCCTATGTGTCGTCGACGATCGTGCGCGAGGTGTCAGCTCTGGGAGGTGATATCAGTACGCTGGTTCATCCAACCGTCGCTAACACTCTGAAAAAATACCAGACTGAGGCATAATACGCCTCAGTAACCGTATTTCCTGAGCCGTATTCCCTGATGGAGGTTAGTCATGGCCTTGATAATTACTGATGAGTGCATCAACTGTGATGTATGTGAGCCAGAGTGTCCGAATGAAGCGATCACTCCGGGAGAAGAAATTTACGAAATCGATCCGGCAAAATGCACCGAGTGTGTAGGTCACTACGATGAGCCTCAGTGCCAGCTTGTATGCCCGGTCGACTGCATCCCACAGGATGACGACAACATGGAAACTCAGGAAGAGCTCGAAGCCAAGTACGAGCGCCTGACGGGCAAGAAAATCGCCTGATTCCGCCCGCGCCGGTTGCGCCCGGCGCTTGCGAGTAAGACACTAGAGCCTCCTGTCACCGGAGGCTTTTTTATGCGCCGCACCTGGCTTGCTGGAGTTTTCGCCACCAGCGCTCTCATTTTCACTGTTACTACTGCTGTCACTGGCTGTGCTCAGAAAGATACTCAGCCTGATTCATTCTCAGGCACAGTGGCCGTAGCAAGTGCTCATCCTTTGGCCACAGAGGCAGGCCTTGAGGTTCTGGCTGAAGGAGGCAATGCCTTTGATGCTGCCATCGCCGTTGCGGCCAGTCTGGGCGTTGTCGAACCCTATAGCGCAGGTATAGGCGGTGGGGGCTTCTGGCTGCTGTACGATGCAGATCAGAAGCAATATCGCTTTATCGATGCACGCGAGACAGCACCACAGTCTTTTCACCGGGATTACTACCTGGATGAAAACGGAGACGTCGACAGAGACAAGGCCGTAAATGGCGCGACCGCGGGCGGTATCCCCGGGCAGCCAGCAGCATTCGCTTATATCGCCGAGCACTACGGTAAGTTACCACTCACACGCTCTCTCGCCGACGCCATCACTCAGGCAAGCGAAGGTTTTCCTGTCGATCCGCATTATCAGAAGTTGATGAGCTACCGACTCGACGCGGTTCAACGCTACCCATCTAGTGCCTCTGTTTTTCTGGATGACGGCCGTATTCCAGAGGTCGGTTTCACACTGAAGCAGCCTGATCTTGCTAACACCCTCAGTAGCATCGCCAACCTGGGTTTTGATGGCTTCTATCGCGGCCCACTGGCAGTGACCATGGTCGACGAGGTCAACAAGGCGGGCGGCGACTGGACTCTGAACGACCTCGCTGCTTACGAGGTGAAAGAACGAGAGCCAGTCAAAGTGACGCTGGGCGGCACTCAGTTAATCAGTGCGCCACCGCCCTCTTCTGGCGGTATCGCGATTGCCCAGATGCTGAAAATGCTTGAGCCGTTTGACTGGCAAAGCATGAATGAAGCCGATCAGGTGCACCTGCTCACCGAAGTCATGCGCCGCGCGTATCGTGATCGTGCTGAATTTCTCGGTGACCCGGACTTTGTTGATGTCCCAATGACAAAACTCATCAGTGATGAGCGTAATAAAGAATGGACAGCCGGCATCGATATGAATCAGGCGACGCCGAGCACCGAATTAAATGGCCCTAAAAATATTCAGGAAGGTTTCCACACAACGCATTTATCTGTCGTTGATTCAGAAGGAAACCGTGTATCAGCCACCCTGAGTATTAACCTGCCGTTTGGTTCTGCCTACACGATTCCGGGTACCGGCGTACTACTTAATAACGAGATGGATGATTTTTCTGCCAAGCCGGGCGAACCAAACGCCTATGGTCTGGTTGGCAATGAAGCCAATGCGATTGCTCCGGGTAAGCGCCCACTGTCATCCATGTCGCCTTCGATGCTGGAATCTGAAGACAGCATTGCCGTATTGGGAACACCGGGTGGCAGCCGTATTATCAGTATGGTCTTCCTCGGTGCGCTGGAATATCTGCAAGGGAAACCCGTCGAAGACTGGGTCGCACGTCCGCGCATTCATCACCAGTACCTGCCCGATGTTATTCAGCACGAACCAGGCGTGATCTCTGAAGAAGCCATGACCGAGTTGCAGAAGCGCGGTCATTCTTTCCGGGATGTCGGCCGTGAATACGGCAATATGCAGGCCATCCTGATCGATAAGGAAAGTGGCGAAGTCACCGCCGCTTCAGACCCACGCGGCATTGGCAGCGCGAGAGTCATCACTCAGTAAGTTGCTATGCTGTCAGGCTGATAGTCAGGCTGGTTGATAAACACGTTTCAACCGGCCCTGACCGTCTTCACAGGCGTAACTGATGCCGCATTCAACGACCTTGCTGCGTTCAGTCACTGTGGGCACGTAATACCAGTCTGACTGAACTTTAGTGCGATCCACAGTTAGCAGAATAAAACCGTGGGTCTGCACTTCCGCGTATTTAATATGCGGGCTACCGGCCATGATGGTGTTCTCTGCGCTGTTGGCAATCACCTTCGGAAACCCCGGAGAGGTCACCGAGGGCGTGACAAATTCGACGGCCAGAGATCCCTCTCCGGTATAGCGGTTATAGTTGCTCCAGCTGTAGGGGTCATCAGAAATGTCTGCCGCAAAGGAGGCATGCAGGTCGCCTGTCAGCACCACCATATTTTTTACATTCTGGCTGCGCACAACCTCAAGCAGGCGGTTTCGCGTTGCTGCGTAGCCGTCCCAGCTATCGAGCCAGAATGACGCCGCCGCACCGCTACCAAGAAGATTTTCCAGATTCAGATAATATCGTTGAGCCATCATGACCTGCTGCCCGAGTATCTTCCATTGTGCTGAACTGCTGACCAGTTGATCGTTCAGCCAGGCTTCCTGCTCAAAGCCGAGCAGCGAGCGATTTTCATCCATTGCCACCTGCTGCTTACCTGAACCAGAAGGCTGCTCATCACGCCCTTCGACGCGGGTATCCAGCATCAACAGATCAAGCAGGTCACCGTACTGAATCCGACGATAAATACTGCCCGAGCGATTTTCTCTGACCGGCATCCATTCAAAATACGCCTGTTTTGCGGCCGCTTTACGAGCAGACCAATCGCCCTCTGTGTCATCGTGATTGGAAGCGCCATCACGCCAGGCGTTATCGGTAAACTCGTGATCATCCCAGACGCAGATAAAGGGGTGTTGCTGGTGAACTGCAGCAAGATCCGGGTCCAGTTTATAGAGCGCATGGCGACGACGATAATCAGACAATGAAACGGTCTCGTGAGCAGGCGCCAGTGCACGCTCACTCCGCAGACTGTCTTCGCCGTATTCGTCCTGACCATACTCATACATATAGTCTCCGAGATGAATGACTGCATTCAGATCGCTGCGCTCAGCCAACACCCGATAAACATTAAAATAGCCGTGTGGGTAACTTGAGCAGGAAACCACCGCAAAGCGCGCAGAATCCGGGCTTCCGGCATCAGCAGTCCGTGTACGACCAACCGGAGATGTCTCCCCCATGGCCAGAAAGCGGTAAAAATAGGAGGTACCTGAACTTAACCCGGTCACGTCCACTTTCACGGTATAGTCACGATATGCCCCCGTGCGCACCACACCACTGGCAACAATGTCAGAAAAGCCATCATCGGTGGCCAACTGCCAGATCACATCAACATCCATCGGGCTGACAGGAGAAAAGTGGGACCAGAGCAGTACAGAGTCAGTCGTAGGATCACCACTGGCAACGCCATAGTTAAAGTAACCCGCAGCCGGAAGCTCCGGCTCGGCAGGTATCTGACTCATTGCCAGCGCCCCCGGTGCCACACTGACTCCAGCAAGACTCGCGGTACCTGTACGCAGAAATGAACGACGCGTGACGGACATAATGACTACTCCTCGAAAATCAGCCCGGTATACTGAAGTACGAAGATGTCAGTAACATGAAGCCCAATAGCCAGCCCCGATAAGAGCCGTCAATGGAATCTCAGAGCATTACGTTTATTCTCAAAAAACTGGTCGGTATGACACTGATGCCAGTGCCTCTAAGTCTGCTGCTTATTTTACTGGGGCTTTGGTGGTTTTCGCGTGCACCGGTTAAATCCCGGCTGGTATTTTTCAGCGCATTTCTACTACTCGCAGTCAGTGCATTTAATCCGGTAGCTGACCGGCTAATTGCACCCCATGAAAGTTATTATCCGGTGTTTGATATCGAGCAGCCTGTTGATGCTGTGGTGGTTCTCGGGAGTGCCAGTCAGAGTGCCCCACCAGACAGCCCGGCTTTTATGAGTCTCGGTAGCTCAGCCATGTACCGCTTATCGGAAGGCTTACGGATTCTCCGCGCTAACCCTGACGCAATTCTTATCGTTACCGGCTACGCTGGCTTCAGCGCAGCCCAACCTCATGCAGAAATTCTGCAACAGGCCGCCATTGATCGCGGGGTAGACCCGTTACGTATTTTTGCTTTCCCGACCGCACGTGACACTGAAAATGAAGCTTCGCTGACCGAGCCATTATTGAGAGATAAGCGCTTCGCCCTGGTGACCGAAGCAGCACACCTTAAACGTGCAACCGTATTTTTTGAGCGGGAAGGCCTGAACCCATTGCCGGCACCCGCCATGTTCGTCGGCGCCCACCACAGCGACTGGAGACTGGATTCATCAGGCCTCTATAAGACTGAACGGGCTTTTTACGAAACGATGGGCAGGGCGTGGCAGTGGTTAAAGTCTTTTCTTTAACTCCCATACTAAGAAGTGTTTGGCCTCACCAGAAAGAAAGCAGGAACTTTAACGCCCGCCCCCTCTCCCAATATGTGTCACTATTTATTGGGAGTCAGTATGAACATCATCAAAAAAGGTTCAGCGATTTATCATTCACTCGGTAAAAAAGCGAAAGCCAGCGTGTCGACCGAGTCCGGTGCACTGAAAGATCAGCCTTACGGTTTTAATACCCGATTCGAAGATAAGCCCGGCACCAACCCGGAAGAATTAATTGCCGCGGCTCACGCCAGTTGCTTCACTATGGCGCTGTCGTTTGCTCTTGAGGCTGAAGGTTATTCCAGCGGCCAGCTGAAAACCGAGGCCGATGTTTCACTCGATAAAGACGGCGACGGTTTCACCGTGACGAAGTCCGCCCTGAGTCTGGCAGCACAGGTGGATGACATTGACAGTGACGAGTTCGAGCGTATCGCCCAGACAGCGAAAGCGAACTGTCCGATTTCTAAATTACTGGACACCGAAATCACACTCGAATACACCCTGAATCAATAATTCAGGTGTCAGTGAGATAGCGGCAGGTCCTCTTACCCTGCCGCTTTTGCAGTCAGCTCTGCCAGAGTGTGGCGGTAAGTCTCCTGAATCAACCAGGCGTCGTTACTGGCACGGTGGCGCGGAATGTTGGCCTCCCGCGTTAACCTGGCCTTTGTCTCATCCCACAGTAGAATCTGAGGTTCGGTCATGATGACTTCGATCGGGCTGAGCTGAAACTGCATATCGATACCGGCTGCTTCAAACAAACGTATCAACCAGGGCTTATCCACCACCCAGCCATCGCTGTACACTGTCTTATCGCTCAGCATCTCATTGAGCTCAGTCGCAACCTGATGAACATGGCTGCCATGGCGTGCCAGCATCTCACGGGAGATATTGTGAACCCCCTGAGCAGATGTATCCCAGTGCGTCCAGTGTTCCGCCGGAACGATCAGGGAGCAGAAGCGGGAGCCATCGCCCAGCGCCAGGCCAACTTCAATGGGGTAACTGTCCGGGCCAAAGCCAGACGCTTCAATATCCATGATGAATGGGGTCGAGATCCTTGGCATTCGTTGCCTCCCGCAGCATGCTTGTTGTTTTTGTAATGGCGATGTCGCCTGTTATCTGCACTGACTCAAAACGTAGCTTAGTAACTAGTACAGTAATAACCAGTACAGTAAAAAGTAGTACAAGCAGATACGTATCGCGCGCTTTTTTGGATTAACGCTGACATTTTGGGCAGTAGACGGTTGCCCGCTGCCCCTGGCGGATCTCTTTCAGTGTGGTGGCGCAGTTTTTACACTCTTCTCCACCTCTCCCGTAAACATAGAGCTGCTGGGCGAAGTAGCCGGGCTTGCCATCCCCGCCAACGAAGTCCCGAAGAGTCGTCCCACCCTGCTCAATTGCAGCCCCTAATACCTGACGTATTGTCTGCGTCAGCCTCTGGTAACGGGCCTTACTGATCTTCCCTGCCGGGGTCTGCGGGCGAATACCTGCCAGAAACAAGCTCTCGTTCGCGTAAATATTGCCGACACCAACGACAACGCGCCCATCCATAATGAACGTTTTTACAGCCTGCGACTTACCACGGCTCTTCTGAAACAGGTGAGAATCATCAAAGTCATCTGACAGAGGCTCAGGGCCGAGATGACTCAGATGCTCAGAGGTCTCTCCCGGTGCAACCCAGAGCAACGCGCCGAAGCGCCTCGGGTCGTGATAGCGCAGTACGCGGCCATTGCTCAGATGCCAGTCGATGTGATCGTGCTTCATAGCCGGCGCCGAAGGATCAACTAAGCGCAGAGAGCCGGACATGCCAAGATGCCAGATAGCCGTGCCCACGGCAGTTTTCACCAGAATATACTTCGACCGACGGGTCAGGCTGTCCACCGTCTGTCCGACCAGCTGCTGTACCTCATCCTCAACGGGCCAACGCAACCTGGGCTGGCGCACATCAATGCGGGTAATGGTCTGCCCCTTCAGGTACGGACTGATGCCGCGCAGGGTAGTTTCAACTTCGGGTAGTTCTGGCATACAACAACAACAATGACATGAGTGGATTACGTAGATGAATGCCTAGTCTACCGCATACCGGCGAATAAATAGCAGGCACAAAAAAACCCGGCCGGAGCCGGGTTCTTTCAGAACTCAGATCAATTACTTGATCTTAGCTTCTTTGTACGCAACGTGCTTACGAACTACAGGATCAAATTTCTTGATCTCGAATTTCTCAGGCATGGTGCGCTTGTTTTTGTCAGTAGTATAGAAGTGACCGGTACCGGCACTTGATACAAGACGGATCTTATCGCGTGGCATAACAGGTCTCCTTAGACTTTTTCGCCGCGTGCACGCAGCTCTGCCAGTACTACATCGATACCTTTCTTATCGATGATACGCATACCTTTAGTAGAGATACGCAGACGTACGAAACGGTTTTCGCTTTCAACCCAGAAGCGGTGGCTCTGCAGATTCGGCAGAAAACGACGCTTGGTTTTGATCTGTGAGTGGGAAACGTTGTTCCCGGAAACAGGACCTTTTCCTGTAACTTGGCAAACCTTAGACATGGTTCCTCGCCCCGATTTTGTGTGTATCGAACAATTTGAATTCGTTACCAACCGTGGGCGTTAGCTCATCACTTTATGATGACCGTAGACGGCCCTGGCTGAAAAGAGTTGCGCTTTATACCAAAACGCAGACACCCCCGCAAGCAAAAGTGTATTTTTTACACAACAGGTCAAGACACATAATCGAGCCTCAACCCCCGCTAGAGCCAGCCGCGCTGGGCGAAAGAGACCGTATGACCATCACCAACCACCAGATGATCCAGAACCCGGATATCCATAAGGCCGAGAGCTTGCTGTAGTCGCTCTGTGATTGACCGGTCTGCCCCGCTCGGCTCAGCCACGCCGGATGGATGGTTGTGCGCCAGTATCACCGCCGCCGCACCTTCTGCCAGTGCCTGCTTCACAACTTCTCTTGGATAGACTGCTGCCGCATCAATCGTTCCGCGGAATAACTCACGGTAGCGAATGACGCGGTTCTGATTATCCAGAAAGAGACAGGCGAAGACTTCGTAGTCACGATCCCTGAGCTGCGCCTGCAGATAACGTTCGGTGTCCTGGGGGCTGCTCAGAGCGTCACCGCGCTGCATCCCCTGCGCCAGGTGCCGACGCGCCATTTCCAGCACCGCCTGCAACTGGGCAAACTTCGCCGATCCCAGCCCCAACGGCTGACAGAAGTCTGTCTGACTGGCCGTTAGTAAGGGTCGCAGACCACCAAAGTCGCTCAACAGGTCGCGCGCAAGATCCACCGCACTCTTCCCCTTAACGCCCGTGCGCAGGAAGATCGCCAGCAGCTCGGCATCTGACAATGCAGCAGGGCCGCACTCAAGTAATTTTTCGCGTGGACGCTCGCTCGCCGGCCAGTCCGTAATCGCCATCCCTACCTCCTTGTAGGTGTGATTGGAGTATGGCTGTACGATATACTGAATTTTTTTTCAGGTCAGGCTATTTCTACCATGCAAATGCAACAACTCTGCAATCGTCGAATCCTGCTGGGTATCAGTGGTGGCATCGCCGCCTACAAAAGTGCAGAACTGGTAAGGGAACTGAAAAAAGCCGGAGCCGATGTCCGGGTCATCATGACCGACGGCGCGCGCGAATTTATCACGCCGCTCACCATGCAGGCGTTGTCAGGTAATCCGGTTCATTATGCTCTGCTGGACCCTGAAGCAGAGGCCGGCATGGGTCACATCGAACTGGCCAAGTGGGCTGACCTGCTGTTGATTGCTCCGGCCAGTGCCAACCTGATTGCGCGGCTGGCACAAGGTATGGGCAATGATCTTCTGACGACCGTGTGCCTTGCGACAGACGCACCGCTCTGCATTGCTCCGGCGATGAACCAGGCGATGTGGCGCGACCCGGTGACTCAAGCCAATATGAAGCGCCTGCAGGATGCCCACAAACATAACCTGACCGTGATCGGCCCCGACGCGGGCGAACAGGCCTGTGGCGACGTTGGCCCCGGCCGCATGATGGAGCCGGCGCTGATCGCAGAAGCTGTTGCCAATAAATTCGAATCGGGTGCGCTGGCCGGTGTCAGCGTGGTAATCACCGCCGGTCCTACCCGGGAAGTGATCGACCCGGTCCGGTACATCACGAATCACAGCTCAGGCAAAATGGGATATGCCCTCGCAGAAGCCGCGCGTGATGCCGGTGCCCGGGTCACTCTGATCAGTGGACCTGTGACATTGGATGCGCCTGACAGAATCAAGGTCGTGCGGGTAAACAGCGCTCTGGATATGCTGCAGGCTGCTGAATCTGAACTTGAGCACTGCGAGATTTTCATCGCTTCTGCGGCCGTGGCAGATTACCGCCCCGCCGAGGTTGCCGACCAGAAAGTCAAAAAGTCCGCTGACGAAATGTCGATTCAGCTGGTTAAGAACCCGGATATCGTCGCCACAGTTGCAGCGCATACGCCACACCCTTATACCGTGGGTTTTGCTGCTGAAACGCAGGACGTCGAGCACTACGCACGGGGTAAGCTGGCACGTAAAAACCTCGATATGATTGTTGCCAATGATGTGTCACGAAGCGACATTGGTTTTAATAGCGATAACAATGCGGTAAACGTCTATTGGTCGGAGGGGCAATGCCAGTTCGATGTCATGAACAAACAGATCCTCGCCCGCGAATTGATAGGACTCGTCGCCAATCACTTCCGACCGGATTCATCGCAATAACGAATGTAAAAACTGACTGCTGAACAAATAACTGCCGAAGGAAACATAATGCAAAAGCTGCAGGTAAAAATTCTCGACCCACGAATTGGTAACGATATTCCACTGCCAGAGTACGCCACGGGTGGCTCTGCTGGTCTCGACCTGCGCGCCTGCATGGACGAAGCGATCACCCTCAATCCGGGTGATACCGTTCTGATTAAAACCGGACTGTCGGTCTACATCGAAGACCCCGCACTGGCGGGCATCATTCTACCGCGCTCGGGGCTCGGGCATAAACACGGGATTGTTCTGGGTAACCTCGTTGGTCTGATTGATTCTGACTACCAGGGTGAGCTGATGGTCAGTTGCTGGAACCGCGGTAAAGAGCCCTTCACTGTCGAAGTCGGGGAGCGCATTGCCCAGTTCGTTCTCGTTCCTGTGGTACAGGCGGCCTTCGAAGTCGTGGAAGAGTTTCAGGAAACAGAGCGCGGCAGCGGCGGCTTCGGACACTCCGGACGCGGTTAAACCTGCTATAAAGCAGGGGGAAGAATAATAAATTACCACGCAGCCTGAGTGGCTCAGGGAGAGCAATATGCCAGCGCCTCGCAAGAAGGCTCTTACCATCGTGACGTACAGCCGGATTGCTATCTGGCTGGCACTGCTGTTTATCGCCAGCGGCTATGCGTTGCAGAGCGTACAGATAAACCTGCTGACACAGTCCGATGTCGACTCCGCTTTTTCTGAAGCCGTTGCCTCTCAGGCAGCGCTTGCGTTGAAAACACGCCTGACCGACACCAAGCGGCTGCAGCTTGCTGCAAGCAGTCACGAGGCGACACTCGATTCATTGCAGACAGGTAACCGCACATGGCTGAGCGACCTGAAAAGCCTACTGCCCGGTACTGAAGACATCCGCCTGTTAACTCCTTCCCAGTCGCAGAACCTGCAGACCGAATTCAGCTTCGCCGTACAGGATCTGGTGAACCGCACGCTGCGTGGCGACGATATGAAACTGGAAGCGGTTAACATCAATGGGGAGCAAAGCTTTTTCTGGGCCAGCCCGGTACCCGCTACCGGTACACCGCAGGGTGTTCTGCTTGTACGTTACGGGCGCGACTGGCTGAACGCATTCCGCTCGTCGGTATCCGGCGACCTTGGCCAGATTCAGGTAATGCAGAAACTGACCCCACAAGAAAACTCGGGCATTGAAGTGTTCAGCGCCGGGGCCACGCCCGTCAAAAGTGCGAGGCCAGTCACCCGTCCGATCAATGACTACTGGTTTCTGACTTATACACCTTCTGATCACCGCCCGGTCGTGTCACTCCTTGATTTATCCTTCCCGTGGATTCTTTCACTGGTGGCGACACTGAGCGCGTTATTTATTCTGCTGTTTATCCAGAAACGTATTCTGCAGAAAAACCATCGTCATTTTCAGCAGTTCCTTGAGCGTTTTTTCAAAGAAGAAATTCGAGAAAATCCAGGCTTCAGCCTGCAATTATTTAACGATCTTGCCGATGATGTCCGCCTTGCCAGTGAACAGGTATTTGATCGTCTTAGCAGTGCTGAAACCAGCCTGAAAACCGCCAGCGTCAAAGCCACACCGAAAGCCCGTACCCGTGACGATCTGCCCGAAATTGATGAAGAGCCGGAGCGCCCCGAAGTTCGCGAACCACCCGCGACCTATGACGGTAAACCCCTTGATTTTCCGTCGCAGGAAAACAGCTTCCCCGATCACATTTTCCGCGCTTACGATATTCGCGGCATTGTCGAAAAAGAGCTCGATGACGACATCGTGCGCAACATTGGTAAAGCACTCGGTAGTGAAGTCCGCCAGCGTGGTTTCGAGCGTATAAATCTTGCCTGGGATGGCCGCCTCTCCAGCAAGCATCTGGCTAAAGTCCTTCAGGACGGCCTGTTAAGTGCCGGTTGCAGCGTAAACCGCCTCGGCATGTTGCCTACCGGCGCGCTCTATTTCGCATGCTTTGAATCTGACACACCTTGCGGTGTCATGGTCACCGGCAGCCATAATCCAGCCGAGTACAACGGCTTTAAGGCGGTAATTGATCAACAACCGCTGTCAGAGCAGGAAATACAGAAACTGGCCCAACGGATTCGCGACGAGGACTACAGTCAGGGCTACGCGGGTGCTCGGGAAGACGCAATAAAAGATAAGTACATTGAACGCATTACCGACGACGTTCAGGTCGCTCGCGAAATTAAGATTGTTATTGATGCCGGCAACGGTGTCAGCGGCCCACTGGCGGCTGAACTCTTCCGGGAGCTGGGCGCAGACGTCACCGAGCTTTACTGTGACGTTGATGGGCATTTCCCGAACCATCACCCTGATCCGGGCGAGCCAGAAAACCTCGAAGATCTTAAAAATGCCGTGCTGATTCATGGCGCCGACCTTGGTTTTGCCTTCGATGGCGACGGTGACCGGGTCCTGATGATTGATAACGAAGGTAATATCATCTGGCCAGATCGCATGATGATGTTACTACTCGAAGATATTCTGCCCCGTCGCCCGGGTGCGGATGTTCTCTTTGATGTGAAGTCTTCCCGCCACCTCGCACCATTAATCAATCGCCTCGGTGGCCGCCCGACCATGTGGAAAACCGGCCACTCCTTGATGAAGCGTAAGCTCAAAGAAGTGAATGCGGTCATCGGTGGTGAATTCAGCGGTCACTTTTATATCGCCGAGCGCTGGTACGGATTCGATGATGGGCTCTACACCGGCGCCCGTATGCTGGAGATTCTGTCCACCCGCAATGACTCTGTCGCCAATGTCTGCAACGCACTCCCTGAAGATGTCAGCACTCCAGAGCTGACCATCACGACGACAGAAGCGGATAAATTCTCAATCATCGAAGCACTGAGCTCCGATGCCGAACTGACCGCCGAAGGGCGGGTCTTTACGGTGGACGGCTTACGTATCGAATTCAGTGACGGCTGGGGGTTGGTGCGTGCGTCGAATACAACACCACGACTGACGCTCCGTTTTGCCGGTGAGTCTGAAGAAACCGTGGCTCGTATTCAGGCACTTCTGAAGCAGGCACTTACCCGTCACGCCCCGGAAATACAGACCCCGTTCTGAACAATCATAGCAACCGGGAAGTGAATAGAGGTATAATCGCGCCTCGAAAATAACCCGGTTTGCCGATTAACAGGAGCCAGCCAATGCCTCTGACGCGAGACAGCGCCATGAATACCGCCAACGTTCTGAGCGAAGCTCTGCCGTATCTGCAGCGCTTTGTTGGCAAAACTATTGTCGTTAAATACGGCGGTAACGCCATGATCGACGAAGAGCTGAAGAACAGCTTCGCCCGCGACATGGTGATGCTGAAGCTGGTCGGTATTAACCCGATTGTTGTGCACGGTGGCGGCCCTCAGATTGGCGACCTGCTCGAAAAGCTCAACATTGAAAGCCGCTTCGTTAATGGCATGCGTGTGACCACCAGCGAAACCATGGACGTGGTAGAGATGGTTCTTGGCGGCCTGGTGAATAAAGATATTGTTAATCTGATTAACCAGAACGGCGGAAATGCCATCGGCCTGACCGGTAAAGACGGCCAGCTGTTGCATGCCCGTAAACTCCACGTTACGCACAAATCGCCAGAGCTGGAGAAGCCAGAAATTATCGACATCGGTCATGTTGGTGAGGTTTCGCACATCAATACCTCGCTGCTGAATATGCTGACCAACAGTGATTTTATTCCTGTGATCGCGCCTATCGGTGTTGATGAAGAAGGTCACTCATACAACATCAATGCCGACCTGGTGGCTGGCAAAGTGGCAGAGGTACTGCAGGCCGAAAAACTGATCCTGCTGACCAATATCGCCGGTCTGATGGATAAAGAAGGTAAGATCCTGACGGGTCTGACCACGCAGCAGGTCGACTCTCTGATTGAAGATGGCACGATTTACGGTGGCATGCTGCCGAAGATTCAGTGTGCACTGGATGCCGTACATGGCGGCGTGAACAGCGCTCACATCATCGACGGTCGTGTTGCTCACTCGACGCTGCTTGAGCTCTTCACCGATGAAGGTGTAGGTACTCTGATCACCAACCGACGCCGCTAAGGAATACGGATGACAGACGCAACGGAAAAGATGTCTCGCCGCGACCAGATTCTTCAGGCTCTGGCGCACATGCTGGAGTCCAATCCTGGCGGGCGGATCACAACCGCAAGCCTTGCGAAAGAAGTTGGCGTCTCGGAAGCGGCGCTCTATCGCCACTTTCCGTCGAAGGCGAAAATGTTTGAAGGCCTGATCACCTTCATCGAGGATACGCTGTTTTCGCGCATCAATATGATCCTCAAGGACATCGATGGTGCACAACAACGTTGTGAAAAAACATTAGGCCTGCTGCTGACATTCGCCGAAAAGAATCCTGGCATGTGCCGTCTGCTCTCAGGGGATGCGCTTGCGGGTGAAACTGAACGTCTGCGTCAGCGGATTGATCAGGTCTTTGACCGCTTCGAACTTCAGTTCAAGCAGATCCTGCGGGAAGCAGAAGTGAGGGAAGGTCTGGTACCGCAGCAGTCGCCGACAGCATTGGCGAATCTTCTGACGGCTGTAATTGAAGGCCGTATACGTCAGTATGTGCGTACAGAGTTCTCGGTTCGTCCAACAGAGCACTGGCCTGCTCAATGGGCCTCTCTGAGCCAGATACTGTTGCAGGAAAAAGACCTGCAGATGCCTTAAATCAGTAAGGCACTAACTGGCTCTCACGGATTGAGAGCCGGTAAGCGACTGTTGTCGACGTCTTCAGGTAACGTACCCTCAGGGTATACAGACAACACTCTTAACCGCTGACGAATCACTCCATAATCGTGGTTCAGCGTTTCTAATTTTTCTTCCAGCTCCCGAATGGCAACCTCAGCTCCCTGAATGGCGCTTTGATAGTGGCGAATCTCGTCCACCAGCGACTCAGGCACCGCAGCTCCCCGTCGTTCTGTATTCGCAGCAGCCTGCTGCGCCTGTTCCAACTTCTCGGTAAGGTCGGTGATGCGGCGGGCCTGCAGGTCTTTTTGAGTAATGACTTCGTCCGACTTTCTCTGCAATGCCCGGTCAACATCGGCAACCGTCGAGTAGATACGCATCAGGTCTTTATCTTTTTGCTTACGCTGCTCGATACGGACATTCCGGGCTTCCTGCTCGGCTTTCAGGCGATCCCGTTCAGCAATCTCTTCTGATGTAAGCTCACGCGGCACGCGCTTGACCAGCATCCCTCGGGAGTTCAGAACATCGTAGCCCAGAGGTGCCAGATCTGCCGGCACCGAGTCTTTAATCACGACCTGCCCATCAACATTGAACCGATAAACATTGCCTGCCGCCAGGGATGCGCATGCTAATGCGCTTAACGTAGCACCAACCAACAGCCGCCTGAACATAGATCTCCCGGATTACTTAACGCCGTATTGATCCCGATATGCAGCAATCGCATCTGCGTATTGCGCCAGCTCAGGATTTCCAGAGACATAATCTAGCACCTGATTCAGGCCTACGATACTGGCAACAGTGATACCGAAGTCACGTTCTACCTCTTGAATGGCAGATAATTCGCCCTGACCGCGCTCCTGACGGTCAAGAGCTATCAACGCTGCGGCTGGCGTCGCACCTTCAGCCGCGTTGATCATTGTCATCACTTCACGGATCGCCGTGCCAGCGGTGATAACGTCGTCTACAATCAGAACACGGCCTTCAAGCGGAGCACCCACCAGATTTCCACCCTCACCATGCGTCTTAGCCTCTTTGCGGTTAAAGACATACGGAAGGTCTTTCTGGTATTGATCTGCAAGCGCGATGGATAACGCAGCAGACAAAGGGATACCCTTGTATGCAGGGCCAAAGACAACGTCGTACTCAATACCGGAGTCTTCTAACGCTGCCGCATAAAAACGACCCAGGCGAGCAAGAGCAGAACCCGTGTTAAACAAACCGGCATTAAAGAAGTAAGGACTGATGCGTCCGGATTTAAGAGTGAACTCACCAAAACGTAGTACACCCTGCTGGATAGCAAATTCGATAAACTCTTTCTGATAGGTTTGCATAAGGAATCCTGAATTGTCGTCGTGGGCCAGCAATGAAAATTAAGAAGAACAGGCGATCCAACCGGGTTATCTCCTGTTTTCGCAAGACCCGTAGCCATATTGGTGCCACAGAAGAGTGCAGCGGCCTAATTGGATGCGGTATGATACACCCATCGATAACCGGGAACCATGTATGAGGATAATCACACTACACGTTGACGGGCTGGAACAGGCAGTAAAAAACGGTCTGTATCAGTGGCTGAGCAGTGCCGATGTTGACGTCGTTGCCATACAGAACCTCAAGGCAAAAGAGTATCAGCTGTCTGATGACGTGCTCTACCCGGAAGGATTCAACGCGTACTTTTTCGATGCTGCTGAAGACCACTACAGTGGTGTCGCAATTCTTACCCGCGATGTTCCTAAGGCCATTATGACAGGGTTATCCCACGCCAAGTGGGATATGCAGGGCCGTTTCATTCAGGCTGACTTCGATCACGTCAGTGTGGCCTCGGTTCTGTTCCCAACGATTGATGAGCACAACTCGCTCGAAGATAAGCTTGAGTTCCAGCAGGTGTTTCTTGAGCACCTGCAGAAGACCCGACGCAAACGCCGCGAGTTTATTTTCTGTGGCAATTTCGAAGCGGCTCATAAAACCGTCGACATTCAGGACTGGAAAAACGCTCAGGATACCCCGGGATTTATGCCCGAAGAGCGTGCGTGGTTTGATCAGATATTCGGGCCGGTCGAGTTCACGGATGCTTTCCGCGAAGCGAACTTTGGTGAAAACCAGTTTACCTGGTGGCCAGATGAAGAAAGTCAGCGGCGCGATCAGAGTGGCTGGCGTATCGACTATCAGATCTGCACGCCCGGAGTGCGCCAGTATGTCGTTGAAGCCCGCGTCGAGAAAGCACCTCAGTTTGGTAAACATGCTGCTGTGATGATCGAATACGAGTTTGACGAAGAAATATGAGCGCTCTGATTCTCAGGCGCAGAGTGATCGTTTGAGCGATAGTGAAAAGGCCAGCGGATCTGCTGGCCTTTTTCATATCAGGATGACAGAGCCGCCTTCTGTAGCTCGGACAATTCACCGATAGCCTTCTGAGCATGTGCCAGCATGGCATTCAGCTCTTCCGCAGAGAAAGCTTCCCCTTCCGCAGTGCCCTGAATCTCTACGTAACCGCCTTTCTCGGTCATGACGACGTTCAGGTCCGTTTCAGCCGTTGAGTCTTCGGCGTAATCCAGATCTAACACGGCCTCACCGTTATAGATACCAACCGATACGGCAGCGATCATCTGCTTCAGCGGCTCACCTTTTACCTTGCCGTTTTCTTTCAGCCAGTTAATGGCATCGGCAAGAGCAACACAGGCGCCCGTGATCGATGCAGTGCGGGTACCGCCATCCGCCTGAATCACATCACAGTCGATAGTGATGGTGTTTTCACCCAGAGCTTCAAGGTCGACTGCTGCGCGCAGGCTACGGCCAATCAGGCGGGAAATCTCAACAGTACGCCCCTGCTGCTTACCTTTGGCGGCTTCACGGATCATGCGCGAACCGGTAGAGCGTGGCAGCATACCGTATTCAGCGGTGACCCAACCCTGGCCCTGACCACGCAGGAAAGGTGGTACTTTGGTTTCCGCACTGGCAGTACAGATGACTTTGGTGTCGCCAAACTCCACCAGCACGGAGCCCTCGGCATGCTTAGTGTAGTTCCGGGTGATGCGTACTTCTCTTAACTGATCCAGTGCGCGGCCGCTTGGTCTCATAGTTTGTCCTCTGTATTTATAGCTTGTGTATCTGTGGCTTCTGTCACAGCGCGCAGTATACAGAGAATCCATTCAGTTATTCAGTGTTGTGAAATTGAAAAAACGTTTTTCCTACAGAGCCAGCTGACTACAAAACACACCTTAAACATCTGCATGGAGTAACAATATGTTTTATTTTGTTTCGCTATGTATTTATGTTTCCAAATGTAACTGTAATTAGTGCAATGAATTCAGCAACTACTAATAAATCTCTCAATTTTTAAATAACAATCTCTCACCTTCGATAACACAAACAAACATATCGCCATAGTTCGCAACGATATATTCCACTCAGGACATCTCCTTCAGCAGGAGTGTTACAAACAACGTGAAACGTCGACATCGCCATATCTGAGTTTTCTATGCCATCGACAGCACGCAACTTATGAACAATTTGAGTTCTGACTATGGATATACAAAAAACAGCACTTATTTGCGCCATCATTCTGGTGCCCTCAATGGCAATAGCGGATGACCACGAACATGAATGGCCAGAGAGCTACAGCAGCCTGGGCCTCGAGTACAACTACACCCTCATCGCTGAGGGTCGTACTGAGGATACCGACGATAACATCACGGATTTCCACGGCTACGGAATCAACCTCGCACACCAGTACAACTCTCTACTGAGCCTGTATGCCCAGGCAGCTATGGCAGAGAGCGAAACCACCGAATCAGATGCTGACATTGATGTGGAATCTTACTCCGTCGGCCTCAGGGTTCACCCGACTGCGTTTCATTATGGTGATTGGCGGGCATTCGCTGGCGGCGGCTATAAATACAGTAATTACGACATCGCATCGAATACCTTAATTGGCAGCAACGAAGTCAGCGAAAACGCCCTCTTCGCTGAAGCTGGCTTGCAGAAACTGGTATTCGATCAACGCTTTATTGCGGAGGCAGGCATACGTGCAATTGGTGAACTTCAGGATACGTATCTCGACTTCCAGCCGTTTGTTGGCATATCAGTTCTTTTCGGTCGCAGCTACCCCAAACCGATGGAGCCAGTAGTTCTCGACAGTGACAATGATGGCGTCGTCGACGGCGATGACCAATGCCCGAATACACCAGCAGGTGCTGTCGTTGATGCGACTGGATGTGAAGAAAAAGATTCTGATATGGATGGCGTCCTCGACAAAGATGATGCCTGCCCAGATACACCGCAAGGAGCAAAAGTAGACGCTCAGGGCTGCGCAGAGAAACTGACTATAGAAGTGCGGGAAAATCTTTATATCGCCTTCCCGAGCAATAGCTCTGCCGTGCCACAGGAATCCGTCAAAGAACTTGAGAATATTGCGCGCTTGATGAAGGAATACCCTTCAACAGAACTCCAGGTGTTCGGCCATACGGACAGCCGCGGTTCAGCAAGCTACAACATGCAACTTTCAGATGCCCGCGCCAGTGCTGTCGGAAAAGTACTGTCAGCGGAATACGACATCTCGTTAACCCGAATTAACTCTCAGGGTATGGGCGAAACTGCACCCGTCGCCACTAACGACACGCCCGAAGGGCGCGCTGAGAACCGCCGAGTGGAACTGGTTCTGCGCCAGCCTGAATAAAACCGGAGATACTTATGAAAAAGCCTGATTTTAAAACCTCACTAACCTTGCTGGCTGCAGTCGTCCTGACCGCGTGTGGCGGCAACGGTTCAGATTCAGAAGGCCGACTGGGAAGTAACGACTCCGCCATTACCGATCCGGTGGGTTCAGACCAGACCGACGGAGCCGTAGGTAACGGTGATGACAACGGCGCACCTGGCACCGTCGACCCTGTGTGCTCAGGGGAGAGCCAGTTCGAGGTTACAGAATTCATTCCGGCCAATGCTGCTGAAAATGTTTCTATAGCAACGAGTGTCCGGGTGACCTTTAACACGGATCTGGATGAAGACTCTGTTGATGCAACGTCTGCTTTCCTCTCAGGTGGTACCGCAGGCTCAATTGATGCCAGCCTGTCTGTGAACGGCAATGCGCTGCTCATCAATCCTGTCAGCGGCCTGGAAGAGGACACTCTTTACACTGTTAATATCGGCGCGGGTATTTCGGCTGCCTGCAGCGAAAATATCGCGCTAGGGACAGATGCATCCTCTGACTTCACTACCGGTGGGCAGGAAGATGAGGATACAACGGCCCCTGAAATATTGGTTTCAACACCAGATTTAATGGGATTATTACCTGTCGATATTACTCTGGTTATTGATTTCTCAGAGCCGCTCGACAGTAGCACCGTAAACTTCGACAGCATTTATGTTATCCCTGTCGACAGTGAAGGTTCGCCAATTCCAGGTAGCGGCAAAATTGAAGGTGATTTCTCATTCGATGGGAGCCGGGTGCTATTTACCCCGAGTGAACCGCTGAATGGTGAAAGCTTTTACCTGTTGGAAATTAATACCAATATTGAAGACCTCAGTGGTAATCCACTCGCAGCAGTCAGCACAAATATCTTCCGTACAGAGAGCCTGACTGCAGTCATTGAAGGAATACTCGGTGGTGGATCTGGCGACAATCCATTAGGTGACCTGCAAGCTGCACTCGAAGATCTTGCCGGAAACCTTCTTACTATTGTTGAAAATGGTACAGAAGAGCCCGGTGATGAGGGCGGCAATGAAGGGGGAGACAGCGGTGTGCCAACCGATCCTCAGGCTCTGTTCGAGCTGCCATTAACCCTGGCTGCATTGATTGCTGCAGGCTCAGAGGAACTGCTCGCCCTGACTGGTCTGTCTGAAGAAGATCTTGGCGACCTCGACAACTTTGCGGATCTCCTCGACTCGTCGATATTGGCGCAGCTACAGGATCTGCTTACCCAGTTTGCAGATGACCCTCAGAATTTCGATCTGCTCGAAGCCTTTAATTCGGGTGACTACGACCTCGTTATTCTGGAGATCTTCCCACTGTTAGTAGATGGCGAACTGACCCCGGAAAGACTGACTGAGTTCAGCTCAGTACTGATCGCTGTTTGTGATCCAAAGGGCAACGCTACAGGTACAGAAGCCGCATGTACTCTGTCAGTAAACATAGGCTTCGGTAGCTTCAGCGAAGGCGTTCAGCAAGCATTTGCCGACGCACTGGCTAACGGCGACCCAGCGGCGCTGGCTCAGTCCTTCCTGACGGTTGGTGAGCTTGTCTTCAGCGAAGGTGGACTGGTCGATATTCAGGTTCTGGATGACAGTGGCCTGCCTCTGCCAGAAGCACTCGAAGAGCCGCTCGTTGACCTGCTGAATCAAATCGGTCAGCTACCTGTTCTGGGTTCACTGACCAACCAGGAGGATATTACCCGGTTAGTTGATGTTGAAGTTCTCAAGACGTCACTGGCTACGGTTGAAGCAGGTAAATTGCTCACTCTGACTGTGATCTCAGAGGATTTGCTGAAAGCTGGCGCACTGACCGATCCGAATCTCGATCTCGGATTATTACAGGTGGGCGGTGAACTTATTGATGCACTTTCAGACGCAGGTCTTGAGCCATTATTTGACGGCTTATGCAATATTCGTCTGTTGTGCACAGACTGAATTGGGCGAAGCCCAGCACCTCGGGGCCAAGGAAGCCCCACTCCACACTCGGGGGCTTCGGCCCCCTTTTTTATGTGCTTTCGTTTTGCACGCTTTAGTTTTGTTTACTCGAGTAGACCAGGCACCATCCCCTCGTGTATTTGGCAGTGAACTACTAAACTAACGGCCTGACCATCCGTATCGAGGTTTTTATGGCCCTTAGCATGACAGCGTTTTCCAGAAGTAACGTAGACACAGATTCTGGCCGGATCACCTGGGAAATTCGCTCAGTAAACAGTCGCTATCTGGAGCTTCATTTTCGCCTGCCTGATGAGTTTCGCGATATGGAGCCAGCTCTTCGCGAGTGCATTAAGTCCAGATTAAACCGCGGTAAAGTTGAAGTATTCCTGCGCTTTCAGCCATCCCAGAAACAGCAGAACTTACAGGTTAATCAGGACCTCGTTGCTTCACTGAATGATGCAGCGGATAAAGTTCATGAAGTGATCGGCCCGGGAAATGCGCTGGATGCGCTGAAAATTCTGCAATGGCCGGGGGTATTAGAAAGCACAACAACCGATCTCAAAGCGCTTCAGAAAAGCGCGTTAGGTTCATTCAACGAATGTCTCGAGTCGTTAATTATTGCACGTAAGCGTGAAGGTGATTCCCTCAAAGAACTGATACAGCAACGCTGTGACGAAGCACGTAATCTTTCTGAGCAAGCGGATAAAATTATACCTGAAGCCCTTGCCGCTCAGCGCACTCACCTGTTGAATAAACTCAGTGAGTTGATCGAAACCCCGGATACTGAACGCCTCGAACAGGAAATGGTGTTACTCGCACAAAAAGCTGATATTGCAGAAGAAACCGATCGGCTGCGCACCCATATCGATGAAGTTCTCAATATTCTGCAACGAGAAGAGCCCATTGGCCGGCGTCTGGATTTTATGATGCAGGAGTTAAATCGCGAAGCAAATACACTTTCATCTAAGGCAATGCGCACCGAACTGACACGTATTGCAGTTGACCTTAAAGTGCTGATCGAGCAGATGCGTGAACAAGTACAGAATATTGAGTAATTACTGTCGGGATTTAAGTGCTTTTCGCGAGTTATCCCACTATTAATTGGTATCCCACGATGGCACCCCCGAAAAGTAATCACTCAGGGAGTCGATAAATGCCCGCACTTTACTGGATAGTAACGTGCGGTGTGCATACACAGCGTACAGGGCAATGGGCTCCGGCGCTTCTTGTTTGAGTATTTCCACCAGACGTCCATCAGCCAGTGCAGCCCCTGAGATAAAAGTCGGCTGCATCACAATGCCCGCACCCGCAATTGCGGCATTATTCAGAACTTCGCCGTTATTGCAGCTGAACTGATTGCCACGTTGAATCCCAGCCTGGCGCAACTGCTCATCTTCCATGTAGCTGTAATGAAGAAAACGATGCTGGGGCAACTCTGCTACCGATGTCGGCTCGCCATATTTTTTCAGATACTCAGGTGATGCGCAGTACGCCAGACGGATCTCTGTGAGCTTTCGGGCCACCAGCGAGGAGTCTTTCAGTTGCCCGATGCGCAAGGCGACATCGAAGCCTTCGTCGATGATGTCCACCTTGCGGTCGTTTAACTGAAGATCGATACCCACTTCCGGGTTCTCCCGTTGGAACAACACCAGCGGCTCGGCAAGATGCAGGCTCGCGAACGACACGGGGGCTGCAATTCTCAGCAGGCCCCGTGCCTGAGCCTGAAGGTCACCAGCCTGACTCTCCATATCGTCAATGTCCGACAGAATCTGCTGGGCCTGCTGGACGTAGCGTTCTCCCGCCTCGGTCAGGTGAATGCGCCGCGTGGTGCGGTTAAGAAGCCGCACGCCAAGGTGCTCCTCCAATTGCGCAACGTATTTACTGACCAGCTGCGGCGACATCGCCAGACGCTCCGCGGCCCGGGTAAAGCTACCCTCATGCACCACGCTGACCAGCGTGCGCATCGCCTCTATTCGATCCATATGCGATCCCGACCTCTCCGACACAGATAAAGCAGGCCAACGATTATCAACGAAACATTGATAATGAGACAACAAAAACCCCATTAATCAACATGGAAGCGAGCAGTAAAGTACACACATCACTTAAGCAGAACTCCATAGGGGGGCATACTATGAACATTCAGAAAATCTTCGAATCCAATGCCGGCTTCGCTCCTTTTATCCTGCGTATCCCGGTTGGCCTTATTCTGGCAGCGCACGGCTCACAAAAGCTGTTCGGTTGGTTTGGTGGCTACGGACTGGAAGGCACCGGTCAGTGGATGGCCAGTATTGGTCTTGAACCTGGCGTACTCATGGCACTCCTTGCCGGTAGCGCAGAGTTCTTCGGCGGCCTCGCTCTGGTACTGGGTGTACTGACACGCCCTGCGGCACTGCTGACCACTTTTACTATGCTGATTGCCATCTTCAGCGTGCATATCAGTAACGGACTCTTTATGGCAAACAACGGTTACGAATATGCTCTGACACTCTTCGTCATCAGTATTGCTCTGGTGGTTCAGGGTGCGGGCAGCCTGTCAGTTGACCAGCTGATTTCTGAAAAGCTGCGCCAACAGAAAACTCAGGCCTCGTTCGCCTGAACAAAATTAAAGGCCAGCTTAATCCCGATCTGAGAAAAGAGGTGTTATGAGTACTGTAAATACCATTTTTATTTCCCACGGCGGCGGCCCTCTGCCCGTTCTTGGTGACCCCGGCCATGCGGAAATGGTAAGCAATTTAAAACAGCTGGCGAGAGAGCTACCTCGGCCAAAAGCGATCCTGGTAATCAGTGCGCACTGGGAAGCCAGTCGCCCTACGGTGACCTCAGCCAGTCAGCCGGGCATGATGTATGACTATGGTGGTTTTCCGGATGAAGCTTACCAACTTCAATACCCGTCTCCGGGGGAACCTGCTCTGGCAGAAAAGGTAGTTTCTGCCCTGCAAAATGCTGGTATTCATGCGGAAAGCAGCCCGGACCGCCCTTACGACCACGGCCTGTATATTCCGCTGATGCTGATGTATCCGGAGGCCGATATTCCAGCCATACAATTATCACTGGTGAAAGGTCTCGACCCGGATGAACACCTGCGTATCGGTGAAGCATTGCAAGGGCTGGATTACGATGATCTGCTCATCATAGGTTCCGGCTTTTCTTTCCATAATATGCGCGCCTTTTTTATACCCGAGAGCAACGATATGCACGCTGCAAATGCGGCATTTCAGGGATGGCTGGAAGAAACCTGCATGAGCACAACGCTGACAGAAGACGACAGGCGGCAACGCCTTCAGCATTGGGCTGAGGCACCGAGTGCCCGCTATTGCCATCCACGCGAAGAGCATTTGCTGCCCCTGCATGTCTGCTACGGCATTGCCGGTCGCCCTGCTGACGAGCATATTGCGACTAAGATTCTCGGCAAGGCTTCCGGCATGTACGCATGGACAGCCTGAGGTATACTGTCAGGCCAAACACTTAAACGACTGGATCAGCATGGCTAAATCATTTACCGGAACCCTGTTTATCTTCTCCGCCCCTTCGGGCGCAGGTAAAACCAGCCTGGTAAAGGCCCTGCTCGACAGTACGGGATATATAGGCGTCTCTGTGTCGCACACTACTCGCGCTCCACGTCCGGGAGAGGTCGATGGCAAAGACTATCACTTCGTCAGTAAAGAAGATTTTCAGCAACTGATCGGTGAGAGCGCCTTCCTTGAGCACGCTCAGGTATTCGACAACTACTACGGTACGTCTCAGCGCTGGGTCGAGTCAGAGCTTGAAGCGGGCCGTGACGTCATTCTGGAGATTGACTGGCAGGGTGCCGAGCAGGTGCGCCGTCTGATGCCAGAGGCGATCTCAGTGTTTATTGCCCCGCCCTCGATTGAGGCACTGGAGCAACGTCTGCAGAATCGTGGCCAGGACAGCGACGAGACCATTCAGCGCCGTATGCGCGATGCCCGCAGCGAGATGAGCCATTACGGCGAATATGACTATCTGATCATCAATGATGATTTCAACAACACCCTTGAGGAACTGCGCGCCATCATCATCGCGCGCCGTCACCGCCTCGAGGCACAGCAGGCCAGACATGCCCAGACTCTCAAAGATCTGCTGGGTAATGACTGAGATTTTTGTCTGACCTCTTCCTTTATCGCTGGAATCGAATACAATAGAAGGTTCCACTGAATTTAATTCGCTTACAGGAAAAACCATGGCTCGCGTAACCGTTGAAGATTGCCTGACAAACGTTGATAACCGCTTTGAACTCGTCATGCTGGCTGCCAAGCGCGCCCGCCAGATGCAAGTTGATGGCGCGGAACCTATGGTTGCCGAAGAAAACGACAAGCCTACTGTACTGGCTCTGCGTGAAATTGCTGACGACCTCGTGACTCCTGCAACTATGGCAGCACAGGAAGAAGCGGCTCGTGCAAACGCTGAGTTTGAAGCACAGACCCGTCATCAGGAATTCTGATAGACCTTTCTTACAGAGCATATAGTGCCTACGATTGATGCGTTATCTGAGCGACTTACCCAGTATCTGAGCCATAGTCAGATCAAACAGGTATGTCGTGCCTACTTTTACGCGGAACAGGCACATGAAGGGCAACGCCGCCGCAGCGGCGAGCCCTACATTGTTCATCCTCTGGCAGTCGCCAATATTCTTACTGAGATGCACCTCGACCATCAGAGTCTGATGGCTGCGATGCTGCACGACGTTATTGAAGATACCGGCGTACCCAAAGCGGCGCTCGCTGCTCAGTTCGGGGACGTGGTCACGGACCTTGTGGATGGTGTGTCTAAACTCACGCACATTCACTTCGAAAGCAAAGAAGAACAACAGGCTGAAAACTTCCAGAAGATGGCGATGGCGATGGCCAAAGACATCCGCGTTATTCTGGTTAAACTCGCCGACCGACTGCACAACCTTCGGACACTGGGATCTCTCAAGCCTGAGAAGCGCCGCCGCATTGCCCGCGAAACACTCGATATCTACTCCCCAATCGCCAACCGCCTTGGTCTGAACAGTGTACGGGTTGAGATGGAAGAGCTGTGTTTCGAAGCCATTTACCCCATGCGTTCAGAGATGATCCGCAAAGCGGTGAAGGCCGCTCGCGGTCATCGCGTTGAGGTGGTAGAGAATATTACCGCCAGCATTCGTAACCGTCTCAGCGAGTGTGGTGTGTCTGCGCGAGTTTTTGGCCGCGAGAAGCATCTGTACAGCATCTACAGCAAGATGCGCGACCAGCGGAAATCACTCAGCGACATCATGGATGTCTACGGATTCCGTATCGTCACCGATTCAGTCGACGACTGTTATCGCATTCTTGGTGCCATGCACGGTCTTTATAAGCCTGTGCCAGGGCGGTTTAAAGATTACATCGCCATTCCGAAGACCAACGGTTATCAGTCACTGCATACCACACTGATCGGTCAGAACGGCGTGCCCATCGAGATCCAGATCCGCACCGAAGATATGGAGGCCATGGCCAACCATGGTATTGCGGCGCACTGGCTCTATAAGAGTGAAAGCGATCAGACCAGCGGCACACAGCGTGCACGCCAGTGGGTTCAGAGCCTTCTCGAACTGCAAAAAAATGCAGGTTCGCCAATCGAATTTGTTGAACACGTTAAAGTCGACCTCTTCCCCGAAGAGATTTATGTGTTCACGCCGAAAGGCAAAATTATGGAATTGCCCGCAGGCTCTACCGCGGTCGATTTTGCTTATGCGGTACATACCGATGTCGGCAATCACTGTATTGCCTGTCGTATCGACAAGCAGCTGGCACCTTTGAGTGCCCGACTGCAGAACGGCCAGACTATTCAGGTGGTCACAGCGCCGAACGCGCAGCCCAATCCGGCTTGGCTTAACTTTGTTGTTACCGGTAAAGCCCGCTCGAATATCCGCAACTACCTGAAAACTCAGCGCCGTTCTGAATCTGTTGAGCTTGGTAAGCGCCTGCTCAATAAAGCGCTCAGCGCGCTGGGTAAGACCATGGAAGATATCGACGCTGCGCATGTCGAACTGGTTCTGAAAGAGACTGAAAAAGAGACCCTCGAAGATCTCTTTGAAGATATTGGTGCAGGCAACCGCATGGCACCACTGATGGCTCGCCGCCTGCTCGTTGCCAATCGCGATACCGATATTGATCTGAATTCGATTCAGGATAACTCCCGCCTGGCAATTAAAGGCACCGAAGGCCTGGTCGTCAGCTTCGCTAAATGCTGCAGCCCTATTCCGGGCGATCCGATTCTGGGGCATGTCAGCTCCGGGCGCGGGCTGGTTATTCATACCGAAAACTGCCGCAACGTCGAAGAGTACCGCGACAACCCGGAAAAGTGCGTATTCCTGAGCTGGGATAAAGAGATCAGCAGCGAATTTACGGTAGATCTTAAAGTCTATATGGAAAACCGCCGGGGTATCATTGTCGATGTTGCCGCGGCAGTAAACCAGGCAGAAGCCAACATTGAGAAAATCAGTGTTGAAGAGCAGGACGCCCGCCTCAGCGTTACTTACCTATCGCTGAGTGTTCAGGGCCGTAAACACCTCGCACGTACGATACGCCGCCTCAGAACGATCCGCGGCGTGTCGAAAATCGTCCGTATTAAATATCCTAAAGCTAATCAGTAACCCAACTCTAACCTGTACAAAGGATTACCATGAGTCGCGAAATTATTTCTACCGACAAAGCACCTCAAGCCATCGGTACATACTCTCAGGCCGTTAAAGTAGGCAGCACGGTCTATCTGTCTGGTCAGATTGCTCTGGTTCCAGAAACCATGGAAATCGTGGAGGGCGGTATTGAAGCTCAGATTCACCAGGTGTTTAAAAACCTGAGCGCGGTTTGCGAAGCGGCCGGCGGCTCACTACAGCAGATCGCCAAGCTGAATATTTTTCTCACTGACCTGAGCAACTTCGCCACCGTTAATGCCATCATGGCTGAATACTTTGAGCAGCCTTACCCTGCACGTGCAGCCATTGGCGTGAAAGAATTACCCAAAGCAGTTGGCGTAGAAATGGACGGTGTACTGGAAATCGTTTAAACCATTTTCAGTCACGATACAGCTCCAATAAAAAAGCCCCGCTCCATAAAGAGCGGGGCTTTTTATTGCCTGCCTTTTACTGCCTGATCAGCCTGCCGCAAACAATCTGCAGCAGACTAATCAAGTGATACAGGATCACATATTAAGCTGTGATCTTGCATCAACCGGGAAGGTCACTGTGTTGCCCTTCTTCACACCCAGGCCAGAGTCCAGGGCATTCTGAATGGCTTGAGCAACCTCGTCGCTGACCGACTTGATAACCCGGATCACAGTGCCGTTCTTGATGCTCGATGGACTTTCAATCTCTGGGTTCTGCTCCATAATTGAGTTCCATGCGTAACCGGTTCCGAGGAAGCGTTCAGAAAGTTTCCACAGCGAGTCACCCGCCTTGAAGACATAATTCTGAACCACACCCAGTACTTCTCCGGTATCCGAATAAGCGATACGGATTTCCTGATCGGTGTTGATGCCAGAGCCCGACGCCTGAGCGTCTTCGTCTTCTTCCTCATCACCGACCTGATACCCTTCCGGTGAGCCCGAGGCTGTTGGCTCATACGAAGCCAACAGCGACGCCAGCAATTCAGTATCCAGCGTCGAAGGTACATCGCTGCTAGCGTAGTATCCGCTTGAGCCTGCTACCGCGTTAGCATCAGCAATGAACGGAGACAGTGCTTCGAAGACCGCTGGGTTCAGCTGCGAGACATCACCGACGCCATCAACAATGACCAGTGCTGGTGATTGCGAGCTGATCAGAGAGTCTGTCTCTGTACCTTCAGTGTTGTACACCACAGGCGCACCGTTCGGGAAGAACGGACTTACGAACGTAATTGCCTCAAGGTCGAGTCTGAGCGCAACTTCAAATGTAAGCTGGTTGTTGGTTTCACCGATACTTGCCCACTCACCGGCGCCCTGCACACCCGATTCACCCGTACCGATGTAAGCATTCAGTGCCGATATATCGGTCGTGTTAATCGTTTCAGAGGTCAGGCTACCCGTGCCTGCCACCAGACTATCCAGCACCAGTGTGCCACCCTCAATATCGATACTGCGAATCACGAGGTCACCATTCTGAATCATAGTGACATCAATAGACTGGCCATTCAGCGTCTGAATAGAGATCAGGTTAATGTCAGTGCGAAGTTCGATATCACCGTAGCTCAGAATCAGAAGTTCGTCTGCTGTCACAGAACCTGTAATCGCAATAGGGTCACCCTCTGCCTGAACAGAAACACCCGAACCGTACGTGGACAGTAACTCTACATTTTCAGAGCCATCAAAATTCAGCGTCATGGTGTTATCACCAAAGGAAACACTCTCACCGTTAAAGTCGGCCTGCATTGAGGTCGCCAGATCAAGCGCACCCACATTATTAAACAGGGATTCAAACTGACTGAAAGTGAATTTGCCCACCTGGTTAATACCGTTGCCAACCGCATTAATCAGCCAGCGTACACCGTCAATTTCATTAACCAGGGTGTCGTCGCCGTCAGACCCCAGCAGAGTCAGCGGGCCATCGAACAGGATGTCATTAGCTGCAACCTGCTCATCATTGCGGATCGTGAAGGTATCATCGCCAGTAGAGCCCTGAATCTGATCATCGGTATTCGCCGAAACCTGACTCACTGAGGTGAACAGAATTTCTTTAGTGCTTACAGAAGCAGACTCGTCTCCCAGCGTGAAAATCTCAGTCTGAGCAGCAACATCATTCAAGGTACCGCCAGACAGATCGGCGGATTCAATCGCATCGAAACGGATAGACTGTGCCACCAGGGCATTATCGGTAACCGTCAGCTCCGCCGAGGTCGCAGCGGATGTGGTGATACTGTCGGTGCCCGTGCCGCCATCTACATTCGCGACGTCACTGAACAGGATGCCGTTACTGAAGAACTGATTCTCCCCAACTAACGCAAACTCATCGTTGGCCGCGGTGCCATTCAGTGCTCCCGATGACAAGCCCGCGGCTTCAAGGTTGCTGAAGACGATGTCAGATGCGATCAAGCCAAGCTCGGTGCCATTCAGGGCAACCACAGCATCATTGGCAGCGACCAGAGAGTCATTACCGTCACCAGCATCAATGGTTGCTACCGAAGTAATAGTCATATCATTCACTTCAACCTGACCCGACGTTGCACCGGTGTTGAAGGTCTCTGCTGCATCAGTAGCCGTAAGAGCACCATTAGCAAGATCGACAGAGTCCACATTCGTGAATGCGATGCCCTGAGTTTCTAATGCGTTATCGCTCGCGGTACCTGCGTCGCTCACCAAAGTAGCCCCGTCGGTATTCACCTGATCATCTCCCCCCAGAGCATCGACAGCTGCAAGGTCGGTAAAATCAATACCGGCGGAGGTCAGAGCATTGCTACCCGTCACATCAAAGGTATCGGCCCCTGTGGTTCCAGTCAGAGCATTACCTTGCAGGTCAGCCATTTCGACAGACGTAAACTCATAGCTCGCTGTATCCAGTGCATTATCTGCACCGGTTAACGTTGAGTTGGCATCATTAACCGTCAAAGCATCATCACCGGTCCCCGCACTAATTGCAGAGTCAGCGTTAGTGACATTGATGTCGTTAGCAGTCAGGGCAGTGCCTGTCACTTCGAAGCTATCCGCCGCATCACTGCCTATCAGCGTGCCGTTCGCCAGATCGAGGTTCTCTACCGAAGTAAATGCGATCTGTTGAGTCGTCAGGGCGTTATCAACCGCGGTACCTGCTTCACTCGTCAGAGTCGCACCATTGGTGTTGACCTGGTCATCGCCATTTTCCGCATTAACCGAGGCAACATTAGTGAAGTCGATATCTGCTGACGTCAATGCGTTAGCGCCAGTCACGTCGAAGGTATCGGCACCAGCGGTACCCGTCAGCGCATTGCTTTGCAGGTCTGCAACTTCAATCGAGGTGAACTCATAGTTTGCCGTGTTCAGTGCATTGTCTGCACCCGTCAACGTTGAGTTGGCATCATTAATCGTCACTGCATCATCGCCAGTACCAGCATCGATTGCTGTGGCTGCATTGGTCACGCTGATAGCATTTGCCGTCAGAGTAGTAGCCGCTACCTCGAAGCTATCCGCTTCTGAGCTACCCGTGAGCGTTCCGCCATTCAGATCTGCATTTTCTGTCTCACGGAAGGTGATACCCAGAGTTTCGAGTGCATAATCCACCGCATTTCCAAACTCTGCAAACAGAGACGCATCGGCACCATCGGTATTCACCTGGTCAGCACCGTCATCTGCATTTACGACTTCAACATTACTGAAGTCGATTCCTGCAGACGTCAGCGCATTCGTACCTGTCACATCAAAGGTGTCGGCATTCGCTGTACCGGTCAGAGCGTTATCAGCTAGGTCTGCAACTTCAACCGATGAGAACTCGTAATTCGCAGTCTCGAGCTCGTTGTCCGTGCCTGTGAGTGTTGAGTTACCATCATTCACGATCAGAACATCATCGCCGTCGCCGGCATTAATGGCAGACGCTGCATTGGTCACCGTCATTGCATTCGCAGTCAGAGTTACACCTGTCACTTCGAAGCTGTCGGCCGCATCACTACCGGTAAGAGCACCGTTGGCCAGGTCGAGATTCTCTACCGAGGTAAAGGCGATCTGTTGAGTCGTCAGGGCATTATCAACGGCCACAGTTCCCGCACCATCGGTCTGGCTGACCAGAGTCGCTGCATTGGTATTCACCTGGTCATCACCATTGCCGGCATCGACTGAGGCAACGTTAGTGAAGTCGATATCCGCCGAGGTCAGAGCATTAGGAGCTGAGACATCAAATGTATCGACACCTGCAGTACCCGTCAGAGCATTACCGGCGAGGTCAGCCGTTTCAACCGAAGTGAACTGGTAGTTCGCTGTGTCGAGCTCGTTATCAGTACCCGTCAGTGTCGAATTAGCATCGTTAACAGTCAGGACATCAGTACCGTCGCCTGCATTAATAGCAGATGCTGCACTGGTCACAGTGATGGCATTAGCCGTCAGAGCAGATCCGGTTACTTCGAAGCTATCGGCTGCATCACTGCCTGTCAGCGTACCGCTCGTCAAATCCAGATTTTCTACCGAAGTAAATGCAATCTGCTGAGTCGTCAGGGCGTTATCAACAGCCACGCCTGTATCACTGACCAGAGTCGCACCGTTGGTATTAACCTGGTCATCACCGTCGTTGGCATCTACTGACGCAACGTTGGTGAAATCGATATCCGCAGATGTCAGAGCGTTAGCGCCCGTCACGTCGAAGGTATCGACACCAGCGGTACCCGTCAGGGCATTGCTTTGCAGGTCTGCAACTTCAATCGATGTGAACTCATAGTTCGCTGTGTTCAGTGCATTGTCCGCACCCGTCAACGTTGAGTTGGCATCATTAACCGTCATTGCATCATCGCCAGTACCAGCATCGATTGCTGTGGCTGCATTGGTCACGCTGATAGCATTAGCCGTCAGAGCAGAACCGGTTACTTCGAAGCTGTCTGCTTCAGAGCTACCCGCAAGTGTGCCGCCATTCAAATCTGCATTTTCTGTTTCACGGAAAGTGATGCCCAGAGTTTCGAGCGCGTAATCAACGGCATCACCCAGCTCGGCGAACAAAGACGCGTCAGCACCATCGGTATTTACCTGGTCAGCACCGTCATCTGCGTTGACGACTTCAACGTTACTGAAGTTAATTCCTGCAGAGGTCAGCGCGTTAGTACCCGTGACGTCAAAGGTGTCTGCATTCGCCGTACCGGTCAGTGCATTATCAGCCAGGTCTACCGTTTCAACCGACGAGAACGCGTAGTTGGCGGTATCGAGCTCATTGTCCGAGCCAGTTAATGTTGAGTTGGTATCGTTAACAGTGATTGCGTCATCACCGTTACCTGCGTCAATTGCTGAAGCTGCATTGGCTACAGTGATTGCATTGGCTGTCAAAGCAGAACCGGTTACTGCGAAGGTGTCAGCTGCATTACTACCAACCAGTGCACCGTTCGCCAGATCCATATTTTCTACCGCAGTAAATGCAATCTGCTGAGTCATCAGGGCGTTATCAACAGCCACGCCTGTGTCACTGACAAGAGTCGCCCCATTCGTATTAACCTTGTCATCACCATTGCCGGCATCGACAGAGGCAACATTACTGAAATCAATATCCGCTGAAGTAAGAGCATTAGCCCCAGTCACATCAAACGTATCGACACCAGAAGTACCCGTCAGAGCCTTAGAGGTGAGGTCTGCACTTTCAATCGAGGTGAACTGATAAACGGCTGTGTCCAGCGCGTTGTCAGTGCCAGTAAGTGCTGAACTGGCATCATTAACAGTGACTTCGTCATCACCGCTACCTGCATTAATGCCAGACGCTGCACTGGTTACAGTGATTGCATTGGCTGTCAAAGCAGAACCGGTGACTGCGAAGGTGTCAGCTGCATCACTACCAACCAGCGCACCGCTCGCCAGATCGAGATTTTCTACTGCAGTAAATGCAATCTGCTGAGTCATCAGGGCGTTATCAACAGCCACGCCTGTATCACTGACCAGAGTCGCACCGTTCGTATTAACCTGGTCATCACCGCCGTTGGCATTCACTGACGCAACATTGGTGAAATCGATATCCGCAGATGTCAGAGCGTTAGCACCCGTGACGTCGAAGGTGTCTGCATTCGCCGTACCGGTCAGTGCATTATCAGTGAGGTCTGCAACTTCAATGGATGAGAACTCATAATTCGCAGTATCAAGTGCATTGTCTGCACCAGTTAACGTTGAGTTGGCATCATTAACCGTCACTGCATCATCGCCAGTACCAGCATCGATTGCTGAGGCTGCATTGGTCACGCTGATGGCATTGGCTGTCAGAGTAGTACCTGTGACTTCGAAACTATCTGCTTCAGAGCTGCCGGCGAGTGTGCCGCCATTCAGGTTCGCATTTTCTGTTTCACGGAAGGTGATACCCAGAGTTTCGAGGGCGTAATCAACCGCATTACCCAACTCTGCGAACAGAGACGTATCGGCACCATCGGTATTCACCTGGTCAGCACCGTCATCTGCATTGACCACTTCAACATTACTGAAGTTGATACCAGCCGAAGTCAGCGCGTTAGCACCCGTGACGTCGAAGTTATCTGCATTCGCCGTACCGGTCAGTGCATTATCAGCAAGATCCACGGTTTCAACCGACGAGAACTCGTAGTTAGCAGTGTCGAGTTCATTGTCCGTGCCAGTTAATGCTGAATTGGTATCGTTAACCGTCAGAACATCAGTTCCATCGCCAGCATTAATGCCAGACGCTGCATTGGTTACAGTGATTGCATTGGCTGTCAAAGCAGAACCGGTGACTGCGAAGGTGTCAGCTGCATCACTACCAACCAGCGCACCGCTCGCCAGATCGAGATTTTCTACTGCAGTAAATGCAATCTGCTGAGTCATCAGGGCGTTATCAACAGCCACGCCTGTATCACTGACCAGAGTCGCACCGTTCGTATTAACCTGGTCATCACCGCCGTTGGCATTCACTGACGCAACATTGGTGAAATCGATATCCGCAGATGTCAGAGCGTTAGCACCCGTGACGTCGAAGGTGTCTGCATTCGCCGTACCGGTCAGTGCATTATCAGTGAGGTCTGCAACTTCAATGGATGAGAACTCATAATTCGCAGTATCAAGTGCATTGTCTGCACCAGTTAACGTTGAGTTGGCATCATTAACCGTCACTGCATCATCGCCAGTACCAGCATCGATTGCTGAGGCTGCATTGGTCACGCTGATGGCATTGGCTGTCAGAGTAGTACCTGTGACTTCGAAACTATCTGCTTCAGAGCTGCCGGCGAGTGTGCCGCCATTCAGGTTCGCATTTTCTGTTTCACGGAAAGTGATGCCCAGAGTTTCGAGCGCGTAATCCACTGCACTACCCAACTCTGCGAACAGAGACGCATCGGCACCATCGGTGTTCACCTGATCAACACCATCATCCGCGTTGACTGCTGCAACGTTACTGAAGTTAATGCCTGCAGACGTCAGCGCATTCGCCCCCGTAACATCGAAGGTGTCCGCATTCGCCGTACCGGTCAGTGCATTATCAGCCAGGTCTACCGTTTCAACCGACGAGAACGCGTAGTTAGCAGTGTCGAGTTCATTGTCTGTGCCAGTTAAGGTTGAGTTAGTATCGTTAACCGTCAGAACATCAACACCATCGCCTGCATTAATGCCAGACGCTGCATTGGTGACAGAGATGGCGTTGGCGGTCAGAGCAGTACCGGTTACTTCGAAGCTATCCGCTTCTGAACTGCCGGCGAGTGTGCCGCCATTCAGGTTCGCATTTTCCGTCTCACGGAAGGTGATACCCAGAGTTTCGAGCGCGTAATCCACCGCATTACCCAACTCTGCGAACAGAGACGCGTCAGCACCATCGGTGTTCACCTGATCAACACCATCATCCGCGTTGACTGCTGCAACGTTACTGAAGTTAATGCCTGCAGACGTCAGCGCATTCGCCCCCGTAACATCGAAGGTGTCCGCATTCGCCGTACCGGTCAGTGCATTATCAGCCAGGTCTACCGTTTCAACCGACGAGAACGCGTAGTTGGCGGTATCGAGCTCATTGTCCGTGCCAGTGAGCGTTGAGTTAGTATCGTTAACAGTCAGGCTATCAACACCGTTACCAGCATTAATGCCAGACGCTGCTTTGGTTACAGAGATAGCGTTAGCTGTCAGAGCAACGCCGTTTACTTCAAAGCTATCTGCCGCATCACTGCCTGTGAGTGTGCCATTGGCCAGATCCAGATTCTCTACCGAAGTAAATGCAATCTGCTGAGTCGTCAGAGCATTATCAACTGCAATGCCTGCTTCACTCGTCAGTGTCGCGCCATTGGTATTGACCTGGTCATCACCGTCGTTGGCATCCACCGAGGTGACATTAGTAAAGTTGATATCCGCAGAGGTCAGCTCATTAGCGCCAGTCACATCAAACGTATCTGCACCAGAGGTACCTGTCAGAACGCTATCAGTGAGGTCAGCAGTATCAATAGAGGTGAACTGATAATTTGCCGTATTAAGCGCGTTGTCTACACCAGTTAACGTTGAGTTAGCATCGTTAACCGTCACAGCATCATCACCAGTACCAGCGTCGATTGCTGATGCTGCATTCGTAACAGTAATTGCGTTAGCGGTCAGAGCAGCGCCTGTGACTTCGAAGCTATCCGTTTCAGAGCTGCCGGCTAGTGTGCCGCCATTCAGATCCGCATTTTCTGTCTCACGGAAAATGATGCCCAGAGTTTCGAGCGCGTAATCAACAGCACTATCCAACACTGCGAACAGAGACGCATCGGCACCCTCAGTATTCACCTGGTCAACACCATCGCCGGCATTGACTGCTGCAACGCTACTGAAGTTAATGCCTGCAGACGTCAGTGCGTTAGCACCCGTGACGTCGAATGCATCAGCATTAGCAGTACCGGTCAGTGTCCCATCGTTAAGATCCGCAGATTCAATATCCGTAAAACTGATGCTATTTGAGCCCAATGCTTCATTAGTACCTGCTACGAGCGATGCATCGTCTGTATTAATTTGATCATTACCGTCGCCAGCATCCACGGTAGCAACATTAGTGAAGTCGATATCTGCAGAGGTCAGAGCATTAGCACCAGTCACATCGAAGGTATCTGCGCCAGCGGTGCCCGTCAGCACATTGCTCTGCAGGTCTGCCGTCTCAATCGAGGTGAACTGATAATTCGCTGTGTTCAGTGCATTGTCTGCACCAGTTAACGTTGAGTTCGCATCGTTAACCGTCAGAACATCAACACCATCGCCTGCATTAATGCCAGACGCTGCATTGGTGACAGAGATGGCGTTGGCGGTCAGAGCAGTACCGGTTACTTCGAAGCTATCCGCTTCTGAACTGCCGGCGAGTGTGCCGCCATTCAGGTTCGCATTTTCCGTCTCACGGAAGGTGATACCCAGAGTTTCGAGCGCGTAATCCACCGCATTACCCAACTCTGCGAACAGAGACACATCGGCACCATCGGTGTTCACCAGGTCAGCACCATCATCTGCATTGACTACTGCGACGCTAGTGAAGTCGATGTTTGCAGACTCCAACGCATTCACACCTGTTACGTCGAAGGTGTCAGCCGCATCACTGCCTGTGAGTGTGCCATTGGCCAGATCCAGATTCTCTACCGAAGTAAATGCAATCTGCTGAGTCGTCAGGGCGTTATCAACTGCAGTGCCTGTTTCACTCGTCAGCGTTGCGCCATTGGTATTGACCTGGTCAGCACCATCGCCTGCATTGACTACTGCGACGCTAGTGAAGTCGATGTTTGCAGACTCCAACGCATTCACACCCGTGACGTCGAAGGTATCCGCATTCGCCGTACCGGTCAGTGCATTATCAGCCAGGTCTACCGTTTCAACCGACGAGAACGCGTAGTTAGCAGTGTCGAGTTCATTGTCTGTGCCAGTTAAGGTTGAGTTAGTATCGTTAACCGTCAGAACATCAACACCATCGCCTGCATTAATGCCAGACGCTGCTTTGGTTACAGAGATAGCGTTAGCTGTCAGAGCAACGCCGTTTACTTCAAAGCTATCAGCCGCATCACTGCCTGCCAGTGCGCCATTGGCCAGATCCAGATTCTCTACCGAAGTAAATGCAATCTGCTGAGTCGTCAGAGCATTATCAACTGCAATGCCTGCTTCACTCGTCAGTGTCGCGCCATTGGTATTGACCTGGTCATCACCGTCGTTGGCATCCACCGAAGCAACGTTAGTGAAATCGATATCCGCAGACGTCAGTGCGTTAGCACCCGTGACGTCGAAGGTATCCGCATTCGCCGTACCGGTCAGTGCATTATCAGCCAGGTCTACCGTTTCAACCGACGAGAACGCGTAGTTAGCAGTGTCGAGTTCATTGTCTGTGCCAGTTAAGGTTGAGTTAGTATCGTTAACCGTCAGAACATCAACACCATCGCCTGCATTAATGCCAGACGCTGCATTGGTGACAGAGATGGCGTTGGCGGTCAGAGCAGTACCGGTTACTTCGAAGCTATCCGCTTCTGAACTGCCGGCGAGTGTGCCGCCATTCAGGTTCGCATTTTCCGTCTCACGGAAGGTGATACCCAGAGTTTCGAGCGCGTAATCCACCGCATTACCCAACTCTGCGAACAGAGACGCGTCAGCACCATCGGTGTTCACCTGATCAACACCATCATCCGCGTTGACTGCTGCAACGT